>NZ_JANJXQ010000246.1 GCF_024708915.1 Thiobacillus sp. | reverse complement strand
GTCGAGGTAGGCGGTGGAAACGAAGATCGTCACCCCTTCCTTCAGCATGGCGTAGAGGATGCGCCAGAAATCGCGCCGCGACACCGGATCGACGCCGTTGGTGGGCTCGTCGAGAAACAGGATTTCCGGCTTGTGGATCAGTGCGCAGGCCAGTCCGAGCTTCTGCTTCATGCCGCCGGAGAGATTGCGCGCCTGGCGCTTGCGGAACGGGGTCAGGTTGGAAAAGCCGAGCAGGCGCTGTTCCAGCGGCTCGCGCTCGCGCCGCGGCACTTCGTACAGGTCGGCGTAGAAGCGCAGGTTCTCTTCCACCGTGAGATCGCCGTACAGGCCGAAGCGCTGCGACATATAGCTGATGCGGGATTTGATCTCCTCTTCGCCGCCCTGGATGGGAAATCCCGCCACCGTGGCCGCACCTTCGCTGGCGGCGAGAATGCCGGTCAGCATGCGCATGGTGGTGGTCTTGCCGGCGCCGTCCGGCCCCACCAGGCCGAAAATTTCGCCGCGCCGCACTTCCAGGTCGAGCCCGCGCACCGCCCACATGTCGCCGAATGCGCGGCCCAGGCCGCTGGCCTCGATGGCGATATCGCTCATGCCATGTCTCCGTGCGCTGCCAGAGGGATCATTGCCCGTTCCCGCCCGCAGCCGAGATGTACACATCGCCCGGCATGCCCGGTTTGAGCGTGCCATCCTGGTTGTCGACGGTCACGTTCACCGCGAACACCAGCTTCACCCGCTCTTCCTGAGTCTGCACGTTCTTGGGCGTGAACTCCGCCTGCGACGACACATAGCTCACCCGGCCATCGAATTCGCGGTCGGGGAAGGTGTCGACCTTGATCCTGGCGGCGGCGCCCAGCCGCACCTTGCCGATCTGGTTTTCCGGGATGTAGACCCTTAGCCAGGGCCGGGAAATATCGGTGACCGTGACCACCGGGCGTCCTGCGCCCAGGGTTTCGCCCACCTCGGCGTGTTTGCGGGCAACCACGCCTTCTATCGGACTGGTCACCTGCAAGTCTTCCAGGGCGACACGGGCGGCGGCGACGGCAGCCTGCGCTTCGCCGCTTTGCGCACGCGCGGCGTTGACGGTCTCGGGGCGATAGCCGCTTTGCAGCAGCTTGAGCCGTTCCTGCGCCGCGCTCGCCTGCTGGGCTGCGACGACGGCCGCGGTGCGGTCCCTGTCGCGCCGCTGCTGGCTGGTGGCGCCGCCCTCGAAGAGCACCTCGGAACGCCGCGCCTCTTCGTCAAGGTTGACCCGGTTGGCGCGTGCCTGTTCGAACTGCGCGCGTGCTTCGGCGATTTCCGGCGCGCGGTAACCCTGCTGCAGATCCTTGAGGCGGGCCTCGGCAGCCTGTTGCGCGGCTTCCGCCTGACGCAGCCGGGCGACGGCCTCGCGATCGTCGAGCGCCGCCAGCAGGTCGCCCGCCTTGACGCGGCTGCCTTCATCCACCGGCCGCTTGGCCAGGATGCCGGGCACCCGGAAAGCGGCGGCGACTTCGGTCGCGTCCACGGTGCCCGAGGCGAACAGCGTGCTTTCGTCCGGCCGCTCCGCCCAAGGCGCGAGTTTCCACAGCACGGCGGCCGCGATACCGGCGGCGACGACCCCGCCGATGACGATCTTCCTGTTCATAGTCTTGCTCCTTGCTGGATGACGTGCGCCGCAAGGTTTTTTGCGGTGAGGCTTTGATCGGGAATAGCCGCGGCATGCGCGTTCCCGGCAGCGATGTCGGCCTCGCAAGCCGTTATGCCCTCGTGCCAGGCGAGATAGTGCGCAAGCGTGCGGGGGGCGATGGCGGATAAGGACGGTTGCATGCCGGCTTTCCCGCCGGCATCGGCGGGTCGGAAGCTGTCTGCCGCGAGTTCGCCGGTGGCGCGCAGCAGCTGCGCCTGGCTCACGGTGATGTCGTATCCAGCCTGCAGGCGATTCGCCGTAGCCGACCACAAGGCAGATTCGGCACCGAGCAGGTCGGTGATGGTGTTTTCGCCGCTGCGATAGCGCAGGGTCTCGATGCGCAGCGCTTCGCTGGCCTCGGTTTCTCCCTGGGCGGCCGCATCCAGCCTGGCTTGCGACTCGGCCAGCGCGCCAAACGCCTGTTCGACCTCGCTGGCGATACGATTGTGGGCATCTTCCTGCAGCAGGGCATTTTGCCGCTGCTCGATCCCCGCCTGTTCCACCCGGCGCTTGCGGATGTTGCCGTCGAACAGCGGCAGCGACAATTGCACGCCGATCTGCGAATCGTCGTAGCCGTTCCAGTCGCCGCCTGTGCTCTCCTGCGCCCTGGCCACCAGATCGACTTGCGGCAGCCGGTCGCCACGGGCGATGGCGGTTTTCTGCTGTGCCACCTTGCCCATGGCATCGAGCCTGAGGATATCCGGACGCTGCTGCAAGGCGCGGCTCATTGCCGCCTCAAACGAGGCCGGCAGAGCCGGTGCCGTTGCCTCCAGCGCGGACAGAACCGGGGCCGGCCCGCGCTCGCCCAGCAGGGCGGTCAGCAGCGAAAGCGCATCTTTCTCGCCCTGCGAGACCGACACCTTGTCGTAGCGTGCCTGCGACAGCTGCGTCTGCAGCCGGATCAGGTCGAGCCGCGCGGCGCGCCCTTCCCGAATGCGCAGGCCTATGTCCTTTTCCTCCCGCTGCAACACCTGGATGCGGGAGTCGATAACCCGCCCGAGCTGGCGGAAATGCAGCGCCTTGGTGTAGGTGGCCACGACATTGAACAGCAGATCCTGCCCACTGGCACGCAGTCCCTGGACCGACGCCTCGCGGCTGTGCGCGGCCAGCGCTTCGCCCGCGACCAGCTTGCCGCCGCGGTAAAGCGGCAGCGTCAGTGCCAGGCCGATGTTGGCAATATCCCGGTCCATCGGCGGGAAAACGCCGGCCTCGCGGATCGGCGTGATCAAGCTCGGATAGGCATGGCGTGTGTACGCTGCATTCAGGTCGAGCCTGGGTAAATGCTGGCCGCGGGCAATTTCCTGCTCCAGCGTCTGCCGGCTGACTTCGGCTTGCTGGCTTTTAATGGCCGGGTTGAATTGCGCGGCTCGCTCCATTGCCTCCCACAGAGGGAGCGGATCGGCGGCAAACGCCGCTTTCCAGGCGGAAAGAAGAAAGACGAACAGCAGCAACCGTGACTGGGGCTTCATAAGCGCATCCATTCTGAGTTTTGCATGAAATCCGCGTTAAATAAGTGACCAATTACTCATTATCGAGCTCAAATTGCGTTTATCAGCCATTGATTAAAGACCATGCCGTCAAGGCGATCGAAAACTGCTGCGCGCAATACGCGGGATATTCGCCGGATGCAACACCAGGATTGCGCGACGGCCGGGCGTTGGCCCGCGCTACGCACGGCTGCAGCCCGATTGATGCGCAGCGGAGCGCAAATGAAGCCTGTTTCACGGGGCTGTTCCCTGGATTGGGCGCGCCGGGGAGCGAAGCGCTTCGAGAAAAACCGGGAAAGTGCGTGCCGCCTCCGTCGCCAGCGTGCGCGCCTCCAAGGTGCGCTGGCCGCGCAAAATGGAGGTTTGCAGCACCAATCCCTGGATCATGCCAAGATACAGCGTGGCGGCAGCATGGACGTCGAGGTCGGCGCGCGCCTGCCCCTGCGTCCGGGCGTCAGCCAGCAGCGTCGCGATTTTCGCCTCGTAATCCAGCATGGTCTCGGTTACCAGCCGCCGCAGTACGGTACTGCGGCCATGCAGATGCTCCGATGTCAGAATGCGCGGGATGACCGGATGGGCCGCGATGAACGCAATGTGTGCAAAGAACATGCGTTGCAGCGCATCCAGCGGATCATGCCCCTGTTCGGCAGCCCGTCCCAACCCACTCAGCAGGCGCTCGCGCACCCACTGCATCACTGCCAGCCAGATCGCATCCTTGCTGAGGAAATGGCGGAACACCGCATCCTGCGTTACGCCCATTGCCTGCGCTATGCCCCGAGGGGTCACTTTATCGACCCCCTGACGGGCAGCCAGATCGAGCGTCACGTGGATGATTTTTTCGCGCCGTTCGTCGGTGTCCTGCCGTTTGCGCGCAAGCTCTTCAGACATCTCCAGCCTCATTAGATAGTGACTGATAACTATCTTATTCAGGCGAACCCCTGACGTCAAGCGCCTCCTTCAGGCCGATTCAGACTTCGGGATGATCGAGACAGCTCAGCATCGCATCCGCCAGCCCGCGCATTTCGCCGACGCTGGTGACATAGGGCGGCATCACGTACACCGTGTTGCCGATCGGGCGGATGAACACGCCGTGCGTCAGCGCCATCCGGTGGAAGCGCGTGGCGAAACCGGGGCCGGCGCCCGCCACGTCGAACGCCCAGATCATGCCGCGCTGGCGGAAGTGGCGCACCCGAGGGTGAGCGGACACTTCTGTCAGCAGACCCGTAAATTCCAGCGACTTGCTGCGATTGGCGGCGACGACCTGGTCGGTCTCGAAAATGTCCAGCACCGCCAGCGCCGCCCGGCAGGCAAGCGGATTGCCGGTGTAGGAATGCGAATGCAGGAAGCCGCGCGCGGTGGCGTCGCCGTAGAAGGCGGCATAGACGGCGTCGGTCGTCAGCACCGCCGACAGCGGCAGATAGCCACCGGTGATGCCCTTCGAGAGGCAGATGAAGTCAGGCCGGACGGCCGCCTGTTCGCAGGCGAACATCGTCCCGGTGCGGCCGAAACCCACAGCGATTTCGTCGGCAATCAGGTGCACCCCATATTGATCGCACAACTCACGCGCCCGCGTCAGATAGACCGGGTGGTACATCGCCATGCCCGCCGCGCCCTGCACCAGCGGCTCGACGATGAAGGCCGCGGTTTCGTCGGCGTGTTCGGCAAGATGCGCTTCCAGCACGGACGCGCAGCGCAGCGCCCAGGCCTCGGCCGTTTCGCCCGCTTCGGCCAGCCGCGCATCGGGCGTG
>NZ_JANJXQ010000239.1 GCF_024708915.1 Thiobacillus sp. | reverse complement strand
TGGTCATGTTGGGGTGGGTCAGCACGAATTCGCCGACGTCGCGGTCGAGCGTGAAGCCGTTGGTGCCGTGGCCGAAGGTCAGCACCAGCATGGTCGACGAGCCGTAGATCGCGTAGCCGGCGCACACCTGCTTGGTGCCGGGCTGCAGGAAGTCTTCCGCCTTGGCGGCGCGACCGGCGACCGGGGCCTTGAGGATCGAGAAGATGGTGCCGACCGAGATGTTGACGTCGACGTTCGACGATCCGTCGAGCGGGTCGAACACCAGCAGGTACTTGCCGAGCGGGTACTGGCCGGGGATGGCGTAGACGTCGTCCATCTCTTCGGAGGCCATGCCGGCGAGGTGGCCCGCCCACTCGTTGGAGCGGATCATGATGTCGTTGGTGATGACGTCGAGCTTCTTCTGCGTCTCGCCCTGCACGTTCTCGGAATCGAGCGCGCCCATCACCCCCAAGAGCGCGCCCTTGTTGACGGCGTTGGAAATGGCCTTGCAGGCGGTGACGACGTCGTTCAGCAGCGAGGTGAAGTCGCCGGTGGCGCCGGCGATGCGGCGCTGCTCTTCGATGATGAACTGGGTGAGGGTGGTGCCGGTGTGCATGACGATCTCCAGAAAACGGATAAACAAATCAGAATATTAGGACAACTAAATATTTTATCACGTGATAAAGACCGCAAATCGCTGCGCTCCTGAGGCGGCCGGCCGCGGGCAACAAAAACCCGCCTGGCGGCGGGTTGACAGGGGAGGGGCGGCGTCCGGTCAGTCGGTGCCGACGAGCTGGTCCGAGCGGGTGAAGGTCCAGGTGCGCGTGATCGACAGGATGTCGGTCTTCCTGCGCATGTCCTCGGGGAAGGCCGCGTACGGCTCGGCGAGCTCGACGATCTTGATCGCGGCGGCGTCGAGGATCTTGGAGCCGGACGCGCGGTCGATCTCGACCTTTTCGATCTCGCCGTTGGCGTAGATCGAGACGGTCAGCTTGAGGCTGCCGTAGATGCCCTGGCGTCGCGCCGCCTCGGGATAATTCAGGTTGCCCACCCGCTCGACCTTTGCGACCCAGTCCTCGACATAGCGCGCGAACGCGTACTCCCTGACGTTGGCGCCGACGAACGCCCGCTTCGGTCGCCTCTGGTACTCGTCCCATTGCTGCGAGATCTGCGCCTGCAACTGCGCCATCTCGCGGGCCTGCTGGTTGAGCTGGCTGGCGTCGATCGCGGGGTGCGCCGGCGCGGGTTCGCTCGGGGCGCGCTGATCCCGCAGCTCGGCGTCCGCCTGCAGCTTGCTCAGCAGCATCCGGGCCTGCTGTTCCAGTTCGGCCACGCGCGCCTGCATCGCCGCCTCGTCGCTGCCGGTCTGGGTCCTGGCGCTGGCAGGCAGCGGACTCTTCAGCCGCCTGTCCTCGTCGGTGTTGCCGCCACCCGCCAGGTTCACCTGCGCCAGCGCGTCGGGGCTGAGCGGCGACTCCAGGCTCTTGGCGTTGGTCAGCACCACCTCCATCGGCAGGCTGTGGTCCTCGAACAGGCGGGGGTTGACCTGCACGAACTGGGTCGACAGCAGCATGCCGTGCACGGCCGCCGACGCGAGCAGGGCGAGTGCCATGCGCGTGCTTTGCTGGGACGGTTCGGCGAGAAGGGCGGGGGGGGCAGCGGACACCATGCGGGAAAACGATCGGCGTGGGTTCGATTCTACGGAAGGACGGCGCCGCTGTCAGGCGGCGGGGCGACGGTTTCCAGGTACTCGGCGTGAAAGCTGATGTCGAGCAGGTCGATCCCCGAAATCGCGAGCCGCACGCGCGCGCCCGGTGCGATCCCCATTACCGAGGGTGCACGCGTCACCAGCGGCAGGTTGTCGAAGCGCACCAGGTCTTCGCGGATCACGCCGGCGGTCACTTCGGTCACGTTCTCCTGGATCAGCCAGCGCAGCATCCAGTAGCGCTCGAGACGGCGCTGGAATTCGTTGTAGGCGTCGTACGCCAGCTCGAAGTCGCGCACCGTCGCATAGAGCTGCTCGCTCCTCGGCGGATAGACCGGGTCGGCGCCCTGGACCACGCTGATCAACTGGCGCTGGTTGACGAGGTCGACGTAACGCCGCAAGGGCGAAGTCGACCACGCGTACTGGTCGACGCCGAGGCCCTGGTGCGGGTCGGGGGCGGTCGTCATGCGCGTCTTGCCGTTGGCCTGCGCGCGGTAGATCGCCGGCACGCGCTTCTCGGCGAGCCAGCCGCCCCAGTGCGCGTTGGCGAAGATCATCAGCTCGGACACCACCTTGTCGACCGGGCTGCCGCGCTTGCGCGGCAGGATCGAAATGCGCTCGCCGTCGAGCCTGAAATTGTAGTCGACGCGGTCGACCGTGTCGGTCTTGCCGCGCCCGGCCTCGAGCACGGCGGCAAAGTCGTGCAGCCATTCGAGCTCGCGGCGGTACGGATAGTCCGGCACCTCCGGATTGCGCAGGGTTTCGGCGTTGAATTGGCCCTCCAGCGTCTCGTGACGCAGGTTGTCGGCGATGTGCACCATTTCCAGCCGGGTCTCGGTGCCGAGCACGCGCAGGTCGGGCGCGACGTCGAGGTAGAGCGACAGGGCGGGGCAGTCGTGCCTCTCGCCGAGCGTGTAGTGGTGGATCAGCGCCTCCGGCAGCATGGTGATCTTGTCGCCGGGGTAGTAGACGGTCGACAGCCGTTCGCGCGCGATGCGGTCGATCTCGGAGCCGGGCGCGATGCCGACCGCGGGCGCTGCGATGTGGATGCCGACGCGGACGCGGTCGCCCAGCCACTCCACCGACAGCGCGTCGTCGATCTCGGTGGTCAGCTCGTCGTCGATCGAGAAGGCGCGCACGCCGCTCTTCGGCAGCTCCGGCGGGTCGCGCGGATCCAGGGCAGCCGGGTCGGTGATTTCGGCAAACCCGGTGCCGCGCGGAAAGTGCTCGAGCAGGAAGCTCATCAAGTGGAACTCAAGCGTCGACGGAATCGCGCCGCAGCGCTCGAGCAGCCGCACCTGCGACAGCCCGGTGGTCGCAGCCGCGTCCTCCAGCGCCTTGTATTCCAGTGTGTTCTTGTCCGGTGCGATGAGGATGCGCGGGATCAGCGACGCATACTCGGGCGGCAGGCGGAAGGCCGCAAGTTCGGCCGCGAGGCGTGCCTGGCGCTCGGCCGCAAGGCGCTTCTTCTCCAGCCCGGCCTTGGCCGCCGCCAGCGTTTCGGCGGGGGCGGGGCGGTAGCGGCCCTTTCCGCGCTTGTGGAAATGGATCGGCGAGGCATGCAGCTTCTGCAGCAGCGCGACCGCCTCCGCGGGCCGCGGTGCGTGGCCGTAATACTCCTGCGCCAGCTGTTCGAAGCCGAATTCCTCGGCGCCCGCGGCCTCCCACAGGAAGTCGGCGTCGAGCTCCTCGGCGAGCTTCTCGGCCTCGGCCATCACCTCGGTGGGAGACGGCGCGCCGAAGCGCAAGAGGATGCTCGCAGCCTTGATCTTGCTGCGCTTGCCGCTGGCGGCCTCCACCTGCGCCGTGGCCTCGGTTTCGGACAGGATGGAGCCGGCCTTGAAATGGCCGTCCTCTTCAAAGATGAGGTACATGGAAACTCAGAAATCCAGGAGGGTTTGCAGGTGGCGCTCGAAGCCGGCGAAGCCGTGGTCGCCGCCTTGCTCGACGATCTGCCGCGCGCCGGCATAGTAGGCGACTGCGTCGCGGTAATCGATGACCTCGTCACCGGTCTGCACCAGCAGCAGATAGCGCTCGGGGCGGGTGATCGCCGGCACGTCGAGCGCCGCAAGCTCGGCCAGGTGGGCCTCGGTGAACTGCCATTTCTCGCCGGTATGCCAGTTGGCCTGGGGGCCCAGCGCGCCGCGCATCAGGACGTGGGCGTGCACCGCCGGATTCACCAGCACCGCCTTCCAGCCGTGCTTCTCGGCGAGGTGGGTGGCGTAGAACCCGCCCAGCGAGCTGCCGACCAGGGTGACCGGGCCGGCGCGGCGCCGAGCCAGTTCGCTCTCGATCAGGGCGATCGCCGCACGGGGACTGTTGGGCAGCTGCGGGCAGAGGTAGTCCGCCCCGCGTCCGATGCCGGCCATGTAGGCGCCGAGCTGGCGCGCCTTGCCGGAAGCGGGCGTGGAGTTGAAGCCGTGGAGATAGACGATCATCCGCGGATTTTACCGGGGCTGCCGGGATTCCAGAAATTGGCGTCGCGGCTAGACGTACCGCCCGTAGCGGTGCATCGGCGTCAGCACGATGTCCTCGTGGTAGTGGTCGTGCAGCGCTTCGAGCAACCTGGTGTGGATGCCGCCGAAGCCGCCGTTGCTCATCATCAGAACGTGGTCGCCCGGGCGGGCGTCGAGCACGAGCTGCGTGACGAGCGCACCGAGATCGTCGAACACGCGCGCCTTTCCGCCCAGCGGGGCGAGCGCCTCTGCGGCATCCCAGCCGAGGTTCGCGCCGTAGCAGTAGACGACGTCGGCGTCGGCGAGGCTGTCGGGCAGCTGTGCCTTCATGACGCCGAGCTTCATGGTGTTCGAGCGCGGCTCCAGCACGGCGAGGATGCGGGCCTTGCCGACCTTGCGCCGCAAGCCTTCGAGGGTCGTGGCGATCGCCGTGGGATGATGGGCGAAGTCGTCGTAGACGGTGATGCCATGGACCGCACCGCGGATTTCCATGCGGCGTTTGACGTTCTCGAAGCGGCTCAAGGCGGCGATGGCGGCGGCTGCGGGAACACCGGCATGGCGCGCGGCGGCGATGGCGGCGAGCGCGTTCATGCGGTTGTGCTCGCCCAGCAGATCCCAGTTCACCCGGCCCTGCCGGGCGCTGTTGAAGAATACGTCGAAGCTGCCCTGGGCATCGGCCTCGCCCGCGATCCAGCCGCCGCTGCTGCCGAAGCGTTCCACCGGGGTCCACAGGCCGCGCGCGAACACGCGTTCGAGGCTCGCTTCGCGGCCGTTGGCGACGACGAGGCCATTGCCGGGCACGGTGCGCACCAGGTGGTGGAACTGGGTCTCGATGGCGGCGAGGTCGGGAAAGATGTCGGCGTGGTCGAATTCGAGGTTGTTGAGAATGACGCTGCGCGGGCGGTAGTGGATGAACTTGGAGCGCTTGTCGAAGAAGGCGGTGTCGTATTCGTCGGCCTCGATGACGAAGAAGGGGCTGTCGGTCAGCCGTGCGGACACGCCGAAATTCTGCGGAATGCCGCCGATCAGAAAGCCGGGGCGCATGTGCGCGTCGTCGAGGATCCACGCCAGCATGGCGGCGGTGGTGGTCTTGCCGTGGGTACCCGCCACCGCCAGCACCCATTTGTCCTTCAGCACGTTGTCGGCCAGCCACTGCGGGCCGGAGGTGTAGGGCAGGCCGCGTTCGAGGATGGTTTCCAGCAGCGGATTGCCGCGGGTGACGACGTTGCCGACGACGAAAACGTCGGCCTTGAGGTCGGCCTGTTTGGCGTCGTAGCCTTCGATGAGGTCGATGCCGAGGGCGCGCAGCTGGTCGGACATCGGCGGGTAGACGTTGGCGTCGCAGCCGGTGACGGTGTGGCCGGCTGCGCGCGCGATGGCGGCGATGCCGCCCATGAAGGTACCGCAGATGCCGAGGATATGGAGGTGCATGGTTTATGGTGAGGGGTCAGGAGTCAGGGGTCAGGGATCGGGCGGGAGGGGCCGCCGCTATCCGGCTCTTTATTCCTCACCCTTCACGCCTCACCCGGACATCATTATCCCACAGCCGCAGTGCGCGCCTGCTGGATCAGATGGGTGAGCAGGGCGCGCAGTTTGGCCGGGCGCAGCGGCTTGTGCAGCAGCGGAAATCCGGCGCGGCTGATGCGCAGAATGGTGTCGGGCGCCGTATCGCCGGTGACCAGGATGGCCGGGATGTCGCAGCCGAATTTTTGCCGCAGGCGGGTGATGACCTCGATGCCGTCGCTGTCGTCGGGCAGGCGGTAGTCCGACACGATGATGTCCGGCACGCGGCCGATGCTGTCGAGCCATTGCACTGCTTCGGCGGCGCTGTGGGCGGTGACCAGATCGATGTTCCAGTTGTCGAACAGTTCGGCCATGCCGCGCAGGATCGCGCTTTCGTCGTCCACCAGCAGCACCAGCGCATCGGCGGGGATTTGCCCGGGTGCGCTGGCGGCGGCGGGCGGCCGGATCAAGCGGGCGTCGCCGCACGGCACGTCGACACTGAACGTCGAGCCGTGGCCGGGGCGCGAACGCAATTCCACCCGGTGCCCCAGCAGCCGTCCCAGGCGCGAGACGATGGCGAGCCCGAGCCCCAGCCCTTTGCTGCGGTCGCGTGCCGGATTGTGTAGTTGCACGAATTCGTGGAACACGCTTTCCTGCTGCTCGGGCGGGATGCCGCGGCCGGTATCGGCCACGCTGATGCGCACCATGCGGCCACGGCGGCGGCAGCCTACCAGGATGCCGCCGTCGTCGGTATAGCGGATGGCGTTGGCGATCAGATTGGCCAGAATGCGCTCGATCAGCAGCGGGTCGCTGTAGAGGGTGACGTCGCACGGACGGAAACGCAGGTGCAGCTGCTTTTCCGCCGCCACCGCGCTGAACTGATGGTTGAGATCGAGCAGCATTTTCTGCAGCGGGAAATGCACCGGGTGCGCTTCGATGGCACCGGCATCCAGCCGCGAAATATCCAGCAGCGCATTGAACAGCAGTTCCATCGCCGCAGTGGATGCTGCAATGTTGTCGATCAGGGTTTGCGCTTCAGGTGGCTGGTTGCGCATTTTCAATGCCGCGACAAACAGCGACAGTGCGTGCAGCGGCTGCCGCAGGTCGTGGCTGGCGGCAGCGAAGAAACGCGATTTGGCCTGGTTGGCGCGCTCGGCCATCTCCTTTCTGGTGGCGAGATCGGCGGTGGCATCGCGGATGCGTTTTTCCAGCTCGCCGCGGTGCGCCTGCAAGGCTTCGGCCATGTTGTTGATTCCGGCTGCCAGCAAGCCGACCTCGCCTTGCGGCGGCAGTTGCGTGCGCACCGTGAGGTCGCCGCACCCCAGCCGCCCCACGACATGTCCGACATGCCGCAGCTGCCCGGCCAGCCGGTTGGACAACCGCCATGCCAGTGCGCCGGTGAGCGCCAGTGCCGCCAGCATCAACAGGGTGGCATGGATCAGCGAATCGCGCCTGAAGGCCCCGATCTGGTCGAGCGATACGCCGACTTCAACCTGTCCCAGCAGGTTGAAGTCGGGCGAGGCGGGGGTGGCAACCACGGCGCTGTGGGGCAAATCGACGGCAGGCACACGAATCGCGGCGTGTTGCCGGTGATGTTCATCCGGGTGGACTGTGCGCGGTGGACTGCCGGTGCTGGCGACGGGGTGGCCGTGTGCGTCGGCGACCCTGGCAAAGGACAACTGGCTGTTGACGGCCTCGATCTGGAGCAGGCTGTGCACCCGCGCCGTGTCCCCGTTTGCCAGCGCATGGGGCAAGGCGTCGGCCAGGCGACGGGCCGCGTTGGCGGCGCGGACATGGAGAGCGTGTTCGGCGGTGGCAAGGGCCTGGGTGGTGAAGTGCGCCACCATCCCGAATTCGGCCAGCAGGGCGGGCAACAGCGCAATGACCAGTATCCGGCTGCGGATGCTGGTCAGCAACGGGCGCTCGAACCGGCTGCGCACAAATTTCATGATGCGCTCAGGGCGCATGCGGCAGACGTTGAATGGCGAGCACGGCCTCGGTCCGATTGCTGGCGTTGAAAGCGCGGAAAATCGCCGCAATGTGTACTTTTACCGTGCCTTCCGACATGGCCAGCATGCTGGAGATGGTCTTGTTGGTGCAGCCCTGCGCCAGCAGGCGCGCCACTTCAAGTTGGCGCACCGTCAGTCCGCTGTGCTGCAGGGCCGCGAAATCGGCGGGTTCCGCCGGATGCAGGCCGCTCAGGCCGAGCGGTACATAGACGCCCCCCGACAGCACCTGCCGCAACGCGGCCAGCATGACCGCGGTAGGGGACGCCTTGGGGATGTAGCCGAGCGCGCCGGCTTTCAGCGCGTGGCGGACGTCGTGCGGCGATTCCGACGCCGACAATACCAGCAGCGGAATATCCGGGAAGCGGCTGCGAAACTGCGTAATGCCCTGTGTTCCGGCGAAGCCCGGCATGTTCAGGTCGACCAGCGCCAGATCGAGGTCGGGATGCCGGGCGGCTCGCGCAAACAGGCTGGGGTAGTCGTGGGCGTCGAGGATTTCGACCGGCGGTTCCAGTTGGGCCAGCACCTGCCGCACCCCCTCGCGCACCAGCGGGTGGTCGTCGGCCAAAAGGATTTTCATAAGGGCGCTCCCCGCACCGCTGGAATTTTGTTATGGCGGGAATTTTATTCCGTTTCCCGAGCGGGCGTGACTTTGCCGAGATTTCGCTGTGGCCGTGCTGCAGCGCGGCCGCGCGTCACGTCCGCTCGGGAGTCGGTGCCGGCCTGGCGGTCTGCCTATTTGCCGCGTACTTTGCGTATGCCTTCGTCGATGGCCGCTTCCAGGTAGCCGAAGTAATAGTCGGGCGACAACAGGCCGACGATGGCTTCGCTGGCGTCGGCGCCCTTGGTGTCGAACACCTTGACGGTGGGCACCATGAATATCTTGTTGGCTGCGGCGAACGCGCCTTCGGATGTGGGGGTGCCGTCGAATCCAATCAGCGGGGTGCTGGCGCCGATGGTGACTTCGCGGATGATGGCGCGGTTGCGGTAGGCCGGATCCTTGTGCATCGGGATCAGATATTCGCGTTTGACGCGTTCGCAATACGAACAGACCGGGCTGGTGAAAACCACCAGAATGGGCACCCGGCGTTTGGCCGCAATACGCGCGTCGGCCTGGAAATTCTGTGCGTGAACCAGCCCGTCCGCCGCGCCGGCCGTGCCGTGCAGCGTCATGCCCCATGCTAAAATCAAGGCCCAGACTGCAATCAGTCGAGTCATCGTTAGTCGTCCCTGTTGTGGTGCGAACACATCGATATCATGCGTGTCGCGTCATCATTTGCCAATTAAATTGTTTACCTTTCCCGCCATGCACATCCTGACCATCGCTTCCCGAGAAAGTGCCCTTGCCATGTGGCAGGCAGAGCATATCCGCGACCGCCTGCGTGCGCTGCATCCCGGCTGCGCCGTGAACATTCTGGGCATGACCACGCGCGGCGACCAGATTCTCGACGTCACGCTTTCCAAAATCGGCGGCAAGGGCCTGTTTGTCAAGGAGCTCGAAGTGGCGCTGGAAACCGGGCAGGCCGATCTGGCGGTGCATTCGATGAAGGACGTACCGATGGAACTGCCGCCGGGATTCATGCTGGCGGTAATCGGCGAACGCGAAGACCCGCGCGATGCCTTCGTGTCGAACCAGTACGAACGCCTGTCCGATCTGCCGCCCGGCAGCGTGGTCGGCACCTCCAGCCTGCGCCGCGAAGCGCAGCTGCGCGCACGCTAT
This sequence comes from Thiobacillus sp., assembly GCF_024708915.1. The sequence continues at coordinate 9,967 of NZ_JANJXQ010000239.1, read as the reverse complement.
CCGCACCTGACGGTGAAGCCGCTGCGCGGTAACGTCGGCACCCGCCTGAAAAAGCTCGACGAAGGCCAGTTCGATGCGATCCTGCTGGCGGCCGCAGGCCTCAAGCGGCTCGGTCTGGGCGCGCGCATCAGGAGCCTGCTGTCCGTGGAAGACAGCATTCCGGCCGCCGGCCAGGGCGCACTCGGCATCGAAATCCGCAGCGGCAACAGCGGCGTGGCAGCCATGCTCGCCGCGCTCAATCACCCCGAGACCGCAGCCTGCGTGCGCGCCGAACGCCAGGTCAGCCGCGTGCTGGGCGGCAGCTGCCAAGTGCCGCTGGGCGCGCACGCGGTATTGCAGGACGGCCGTCTGGTGCTCGACGGCTTCGTGGCGAATCCGGACGGCAGCGGGTTCATCCATGATCGCGCCGAGGGCGATGCCGGCGATCCTGAAGCGGTTGGCCAGGCGCTCGCCGACAAGCTGCTGGCGCTGGGCGCGCGCGCCATCCTCGATGCGCTGCCTGCATGACGGGGCCGCTGGCAGGGCGTACCGTGCTTGTGACGCGGCCGGCCCATCAGGCCGCCGTGCTGGCACAGGCGATCCGGACGGCGGGCGGCGCGGCGTTCGAATTCCCCGCGCTCGCCATCGAGGCGGTGCCGCTGGACGAGTTGGCCGCGCCGCTGGCGCAGCTGGCCGGCGCCGACATCGCGATTTTTATCAGCCCCAATGCGGCGCAGTTCGGCATGGCGGCAATCCGTGCCGGCGGCGCACTGCCGGCGGCAACCCGGATTTTTGCAGTGGGGCCGGGCACCCTGCGCGCACTCGCGGCGCAGGGGCTCGACGACGTCGCCATGCCGGACGGCCAGGACAGCGAAGCGCTGCTGGCGCTGCCACAGCTGAATGAGGTTGCCGGCAAGCGGGTGGTGATCGTGCGTGGCGTCGGCGGCCGCGCATTGTTGGCCGACACGCTGCGCGCGCGCGGGGCGCAGGCGGATTTTCTGGAGTGCTACCGGCGCGTGCGGCCACAGGCGGATGCCGCACCGTTGCTGGCATGCTGGCAAACCGGCGGAATCGACGCGGTGACCGTGGCCAGTGCGGAGACGCTGCATAATCTGGCGGCACTGCTGGGCGCGCCGGGCGCGCCGCTGCTGCGGCATACCCCGCTGTTCGCCCCGCATGAGAAAATTGCCGAGGCGGCCCGCCGCTTTGGCATTGCCGACGTCATCGCCACGCCGGGTGGCGATGCAGGTCTGGTAGAGGGCCTGATTAACTGGTTCAGGGACAATCAATGAACGACACACCCGAAACGTCTTCCGTGCTACCTGCCGCTGCGCCGCCTGTTGCGCCGCACGCGCGCACCCAGACGCTGCCGCTGGTTGCCCTGCTGGTCGCAGTGCTGGCTCTGGCGGCGGCGACCTGGTCGTGGTCCGATGGCCGCGAGCGCATCCGTGATCTGAAGACCGAATTGGGGCGCCGGCTGGCCGAGTCGGGCAAGGACGTGAGCGAAACCCGCCTGCTGGCGCGCAACGCCGACGACGCGATGCGGCAGATCAACGAAAAAGTCGCGCATATCGAAAGCCAGATGACCACGTCGCAGCAACAGCAGCTGGCGCTCGAAACCCTGTACAAGGATCTGGCGCAGGGGCGCGACCACTGGACGCTGGCGGAGATCGAGCAGGTACTGCTTACCGCCACGCAGCAGTTGCAGCTGGCGGGCAACGTGAAGGCGGCGATCATCGCGCTGGAAGGGGCCGATACTCGCCTGCAGCGGGTGAACAAGCCGCAGTTCACTGCGCTGCGCCGCGCCATCGCCGCCGACCTCGCCAATCTGCGTGCGGTGCCTTCGCTCGACGAGGTGGGCGCGAGCGCACGCATCGAGGCGCTGGTGGCGCGTCATGCCGACTGGCCGCTGGCGAGCGCGCAAGGCTCCGAGATGACGCTTGCGCCGCACCGGGCCAGCGCGTCGAACCTGGGCCAGGAATTGTGGACGGAGCTCAAACGGATCGTGCAAATCCGCCGGATGGAAGGCAACGAGGCAGTGCTGCTGCCGCCTGGCCAGGCCTACTTCCTGCGCGAAAATCTGCGCCTGCGCCTGCTGTCGGCGCGGCTGGCGCTGCTGGCGCAGGACCAGGCAGCATTCCGCGCCGACCTGCGCGCGGTGTCGGAGATGCTGGAGCGCTATTTCAACACGCGCGACGCCGGCGTCGCGGCTGCGCTCAAGGAGGTCAAGCGCCTGTCCGGCCTGCAGATTGCCATCAGGCTGCCCGGCATCGACGCCAGTCTGGCGGCGCTCGACGCCTACAAAGGGGATCACTGATGCGCTGGCTGATCTCGTTCCTCTTCGTCGCAGTACTGGCCGTCGCGCTGGCGATGGCCGGGCGCTACGACCCCGGCTATGTGGTGCTGGTGTACCCGCCGTGGCGGATGGAAATTTCTTTCATCAGCTTTGTGCTGATCGTGATCGGCCTGGTGGTAGGCGGCATCGTGCTGCTGCGGCTGGCTCTGCTGACGCTCAATCTGCCGCGCATCGTGCGCGAACAGCGCGAGCGGCGCGCAGCGAAAAAACGCGATGAAAATTTCGTCGGCGGCCTCAGGGCGTATACCGAATACCGCTACCAGGATGCCGAACTGTCGCTGGGGCAATGGCAGGGCGACGATGTCCGGCAGGGGCTGGCACGCGTGCTGGCCGCCCGTGCTGCCCAGGAAATGCGCGCCATTCCGCAGCGCGAGCAGCATCTCCGGGAAGCCTCCGAATACGGCGCCGAGCTCGCGGCGCAGCTGTTTGAGGCCGAAGCCTGCCTCGACGCCAAGGATGCGGCGGCCGCGCTGACGGCGATCAACCGGGCCAAGGAGATCGCGCCGCAGCACACCACGCTGCTGCGGCTCGAACTCAAGGCGCGTCAGCTGACCGGGCAGTGGGACGAGGTCGACCGCCTGCTCGACGCGCTGATGCGCAGCAATGCCATGGAACCCGGCGTGGCCGCCCAGAGCCGCCGCATGGCCTATGCTGAAAACCTCAGGCGGCGCGCCGCAGATGACCGTGGCTTGCTGGAATACTGGAAGAAAATCCCGGCCGATTTCAAGGTCGATGCCTGGGTGGCGCGTGCCGCCGCTGAGGCCTTCATGCAGCGCAACGGCCACGACACCGCGCTCGACGTGCTGGAAGCCGCGCTCAACCGCGACTGGCATGAGGAACTGGTGGCGCTGTACGGCGAAGTGCGCGGCAGCAGTCCGACGCGGCAGATCGAACGGGCCGAGAAATGGCTGCATGCCCGGCCGCGCGACGCTCAGTTGCTGCTGACGCTGGCGCAGTTGTGCAGTGTGCAGGCGCTGTGGGGCAAGGCGCAGAGTTATCTGGAAGCCAGCCTTGCCATCGCGGCCAGCGCCGAAGGCCATATCCGCATGGCCGAACTCAAGACGCAGAACGATCAGCCGGGCGAAGCCTGCCGGCACTATCAAAAAGCGCTGGCATTGTGCCGCGCGCAATAAACCGGCGCCGCGCCCCGTGCGCGTAGCACGTTTGTGCGGGTGCGCGGCGCGGGACGGCGTGTATTATTAGAAAGTGCTTATATTCATGAGGAGTATTCCCATGCGTCCTGCTTTTCTTGCCGTATTGGGTGCCGTGCTGAGCGTGTTGCTGCTGGCTGCGCCCGCCAGCCGGGCGGCAACGCCGCCAGCCGAACGGACCGCCCAGACCGCCCAGACCGCCCAGGCCGACGTTTACAAGGTGGCCATCGAGCGCGGCGTCAGTTTGACGGATGCGGCCGATTCGATGCGTCTGCGCGCCAATGCACTGAATCTGCAACTGGTGGCGGAGCTTCCGCTGTCCAAGCAGGTGGAGGCGGTCACCGGCCAGCCGCAGCGCACCATCACCATTTTCCAGTTCTGCGATGCCGTCACCGCCAAGGCGCTGATCGACCAGAATCTGGATTTTGCGGTGTACATGCCGTGCCGCATCGCCATGATCGAAGACGCCGAAGGTCGGGGCTGGCTGGTGATGATGGACGTCAACGTGGACATGCTGGCGCAGGAAAAGCGCGTGCCGCAGGCGCTGAAAGACCGCATCAACGCGGTGCGCCAGGGGCTGCTGGAGATCATGCAGGCAGGCGCCAAAGGCGAGCTGTAAGCCTGCCGGCCGGCTTCAGGCGGCGGGTGCGGTTTCGGCGTCCGCCGCGTAGCTGAAGGCATCCGCGAAGAACGCGTCCTCGGGCAGGCTGCGCGTGCGGGTGAAGGCGTCGCGCGCGCTGTCCACCATGACCGGCGCGCCGCAGGCGTAGACCTGGTAGCCGGACAGGTCGGCGAAGTCGGCCAGCACGGCCTGGTGGACCAGGCCGCTGCGCCCCTGCCACCGATCGCCCGGCGCGGGATTCGACAATACCGGAACGAAGCTGAAATTGGGGCGTTCGGCCAGCCATTGCTGCGGCAGTTCGGCCATGTATAAATCCTTCAGCGAGCGCACGCCCCAGTACAGCACCAGTTCGCGGTCGGTGTGTTCGGCGAAGGCATGTTCCAGCATGCCCTTGATCGGCGCAAAGCCGGTACCGCCGGCGATGAAGAGCATCGGTTTGTCGGAGTCTTCGCGGATGAAGAAGCTGCCGAACGGCCCTTTCAGGCGCAGGATGTCGCGTTCCTTCAGCGTGGAAAACACCTGGTCGGAAAACAGGCCGCCGGGCACGTGGCGGATGTGCAGCTCCAGCAGCGCGTCGTCGTGCGGCGGGTTGGCGAGCGAATAGCTGCGCGTCCTGCCATCCTTCAGCTGGAAGTCGATGTATTGCCCGGCCAGGAACTGCAGGCGCTCGTTGGCGGGCAGCTTGATTTTCACCAGCATGACGTCGTCGGCGCGTTGCTCCAGCTTCTCCACCCGGCACGGCAGCGTCTTCACCACGATGTCCTTGGCGGCGCCGATTTCCTTCGCTTCGATGGTCATATCGGAGAGCGGCCTGGCGCGGCAGAACAGTGCGCGCCCCTGCGCCTTTTCCTCGTCTTTCAGCGCGCCGGGCTGATACACGCCGTAGTCGAATTGACCCGACAACACCTTGCCCTTGCAGGCGCCGCAGGCGCCGTTGCGGCAGCCGTAGGGCAGGGCAAAGCCTTCGCGCAATGCGGCTTCGAGAATGGTTTCATCATCGGTGACGGTGAACTGGTGCCCGCTGGGCTGAAGGGTGACCTGATACGGCATGATGTGAGCTTAGAATACGTGGCACAGCAAGGAATTATCGCCCGGGCGCGCGGAGTTTTCACCCCTGCGTGCATAGGGTTACAGGCAGGCAGCGATGAAAAAAATATTGATTGCAGGGTTCGGCGACGTGGCCGAGCGGCTGGTGAAACGTTATGCCGGGCAGGCTGAATTCATCGGGCTGACGCGGCGCGCCGAGCGCGCCGCCGAACTGCGCGCGCTCGGCGTGACGCCTTATATCGGCGATCTCGATGTGCCGCGGAGTCTGCGCCGTCTGCCGCGCGTCGATGGCGTATTCCACTTTGCGCCGCCGCCCGGCGAAGGCGCGACCGATCCGCGCACGGCCTGTCTGCTGCACGCGCTGATGCGGCGCGGCAAGCCGGGTGCGCTGGTGTATATCAGCACCAGCGGCGTGTATGGCGACTGCGGCGGCAACTGGGTAGCCGAGACGCGGCCGGTGGCGCCGGTGAACGGCCGCGCGGTGCGGCGGGTCGATGCCGAACGCCAACTGCGCGCCTGGGGCGAGGCCTTGCGGGTGCAGGTGAGCATCCTGCGCGCACCGGGGATTTATGCCGCCGACCGCCTGCCGCTGGAACGCATCAAGCGCGGCACCCCTGCGCTGATCGCCAGCGACGACAGCTATACCAACCATATCCACGCCGACGACCTGGCGCGGCTGGCGTGGGCGGCGCTGTTCCGCGGGCGCCCGCAGCGCATCTACCATGCGGTCGATGCGCATCCCTTGAAAATGGGCGACTGGTTCGACAGCTGCGCCGACGCGTTCGGCCTGCCGCGCCCGCCGCGGGTCGACCGCACGGAGGCGCAAAAGGTATTGTCGGAAGCGCTGCTGTCCTTCCTGCGCGAGTCGCGCCAGCTGTCGAACGCACGCACCACGCGCGAGCTGCGTTTTAAATACCGCTACCCGGCTTCGGACGACCTGCTGCGCGAAATCAAACAGGCACGCGGGCAGATGAGGCTGTTTTGATTGGCGCAGCGCGGCCTGAATCATCGTGACGCCGTTTTTTGCTAACGCAGCAAATCGTCGGGTTCGCGCTTGAACTCGCCGTCAATCGTTTTGGGCGTGGCGCTCGCACCCTCTCCCCAGGAGGGAGAGGGTTGGGGTGAGGGCACATCGTCGTTGGCCGGCCGCAGCGGATCCGTCTTGCGCCGGCTCCAGGTGCCGGGAGCCAGCAACAGCAGCAGCGCGGCGGCATCGCTGATGAAGCCGGGGAAGACCAGCAGGCCGCCGGCGAGGAGAATGCGGCCGCTGGCGAACAGCGCGGCCAGCGGATGCGCGCCCGACTGCACCGAGAACAGCAGGCGCGCGCCCCAGGCAACGCGCTCGGTGCGAATCAGCATGACCCCGGCGATGACGTCGAGCAGCAGCCACGGCAGCACCCAGCCGCCGATGGCGTCGGCCATCCAGAAAATGCCGATGGCTTCCAGCACCGGAAACGACAACAGCAGTAGCACAATCCAACCAAAGCGCATGACATGGAACCTCTGTTAGTCTTGACCAATGTACCCGATCGGGGCGCCGCCGAAAAACTGGCGCGCGCTCTGGTCGAGTGCCGCGCGGCGGCATGCGTGAACGTTTTGCCGGCATGCCGCTCCATCTTCCGTTGGCAGGGCGCGGTGGAAGCAAGGGACGAAATCCCTCTGCTGATCAAAACCACCGCGGCGAATTACCCGCTGATTGAAGCAATCGTCCGCGCGCAACACCCTGACGAGGTACCTGAACTGATCGCCGTACCGATAACGCACGGCCTGCCCGCTTATCTCGACTGGGTGGCCACGGAGACTGAAAAACATGATTAATAAGTGGATTCGTTTGATCGGCGTACTGCCTTTACTTTGGGGCGCGTTTGCGCATTTTCCAGTGGCCCACGCTGAAGAATTTCTCGACCCCGACGTTGCGTTCAAGTTCTCGGCGCGCGCACTCGATGCCAACACGCTGGAAGCGCGCTGGCAGATTGCGGACGGCTATTACATGTACCGCGACAAGTTCAAGTTCGAGCTTGCCGGCGCGACCCTGGGCGCGCTGCAGCTGCCGCCGGGCAAGACGAAGCAGGACGAATATTTCGGCAAGGTCGAAACCTATCTCAAGGACGTGCGTATCGCGCTGCCGATCCAGCGTACGCCGGGCGCCACGTCGGTCACGCTGAAAGCCACCTCGCAGGGCTGCGCCGACGCCGGCCTGTGCTACACCCCGCAAACGGTCAGCGCGACCATCAAGCTGCCGGCCGCACTCCCCGCGGCCACGCCGACAGCCGCGGCCACGCCGGCTGCGGCTGCCGCGCTGGACGGCCTGCGCAGCCTGGCTGGCGATGACGGGATGCCGAACGTGCTGCCGCCGGACGAAGCCTTCCTCGTCGCGGCCGCCATGCCGGATACGCAGACGGTCAAGTTCGATTACACGCTGACCGCGAACACTTATCTGTATCGCGACAAACTCGCCTTTGTCGTCAAATCGCCGGCCGATGTGAAAGTGGCGGGTGTCGACGCCCCGGCGGGCGAGGTCAAGGACGACCCGACCTTTGGCCGCACCGAGGTGTATCACCGCGACTTTGCCGCCGGCGTGACGCTGTCGCGCGCGCTCGCCGCGAACGAAACGCTGGTGCTGGAAGCAACCTGGCAGGGGTGCAATGAAGCGGTGGGCATCTGCTATCCGCCGATCAAGCGCGAGTTTTCCCTGGCGGCCAATGGCGCTGCCGTGGCCACGCCGCTGGCCGCGCTCGACGCCCCGGCCGAAGCGGCGGGCGACGACACCTCGCGCATCGAGCGCGTGCTGAAAGGCGGCAGCTTCTGGCCGGTGATCGCCACCTTCTTCGGTCTCGGTCTGCTGCTGGCGTTGACGCCCTGCGTGTTCCCGATGATTCCGATCCTGTCGGGCATCATCGCCGGGCAGAACACCAAAGTGACCAAGACCAGCGGCTTTCTGCTGTCGCTTGCCTACGTGCTGGGCATGGCGATCACCTATGCGGTGGCCGGCGTGGCGGCGGCGCTTTCCGGCACGCTGATCTCCAACGCGCTGCAGAATCCGTGGGCACTCGGTATCGGCGCGCTGATCTTCGTCGGCCTGGCGCTTTCGATGTTCGGCTTCTACGAACTGCAACTGCCCAGCGCGCTGCAGAGCAAGTTCTCGGAGCGCGCCAACAAGATGAAGGGCGGCAGTTTCTTCGGCGTGTTCGCGATGGGCGCGCTGTCGGCCGTCATTCTCGGCCCCTGCGTCGCGCCGCCGCTGGCCGCCGCACTCGCCTTCATCGCGCAGACCGGCAACACCGTTCTCGGCGGCGCGGCGCTGTTCGTGCTGGCGCTCGGCATGGGGGTGCCGCTGCTGCTGGTAGGGGTGTCGGCCGGAGCGCTGCTGCCCAAGGCCGGCGGCTGGATGAACGCAGTCAAGTACTCCTTCGGCGTGATGATGCTGGCGATCGCGATCTACCTGATCTCGCCGGTGATCCCGGCCTGGACCGGCATGCTGCTGTGGGCGCTGCTCTTGATCGCGTCGGCGATCTACCTCCATGCGCTCGATCCGCTGCCGGCGCACGCGTCCGGCTGGGCGCGCCTGTGGAAGGGGCTTGGCGTGGTGCTGCTGATCGGCGGCCTGGCGATCCTGCTCGGCATGCTGGCGGGCAGCCGCAACCTCCTGCAGCCGCTCGACGTCTTCAAGGGCGGCGCCGGCGGCGTTGCGATTGCCGCCGAACAGAAGGGCCTGGCGTTCGAGAAGGTGAAGGACGTGGCTGAACTCGACGCCCGTCTGGCGGCTGCCAAGGCCGACGGCAAGGCCGTCATGCTCGACTTCTACGCCGACTGGTGCGTGTCGTGCAAGGAAATGGAGACCTTCACGTTCAGCGATCCCAAGGTGCAGGCGCGCCTGCAAAACGTGGTGCTGCTGAAGGCCGACGTCACCGCCAACAACGAAGCCGACAAGGCGCTGTTGAAGCGCTTCAACCTGTTCGGTCCGCCCGGGCTGATCTTCTGGACTGCCGCCGGCGAGCAATCGGGCTACAAGGTGATCGGTTTCCAGAAGGCCGAGAAATTCCTGTCGAGCATCGATTCGGCGCTCGGCAAGTAAGCGCCACCCAAAGCGAAGCCCCGCGGGCGTATGCCCGCGGGGCTTCGTCGTTTCGGGGACTCAGGGCTGGCGCTGGAGCACCGCGATGGCGTCGAGCAGCGGGGTGACGACGGGCTGAATCTTGCGCCGCATCAGCGAGCCGATCGCGGTGGTCTTGAGGAAGATCGGCCGCACGCTGTCGGCGTCCGCCGCGGCCAGTGCATCGAGCGCTCCGCAATCTGTTTCGAACTGCGGTGCGGCCGCAAGCAGCGCCGCGCGCGCCTCCGCGCGGGCAGCGGCATCGAATGCGCGCAGCGGCGCGCACCAGTTGGCCAGTGCGTCGAGCGTATGGTTGACCACCTCCTGGATCTCCGGGCGTTCGAGGACGCTGCCCATGGTGGCGAGGAAGGTCTGCCCCTGCGCCGACAGCGCCTTGTCCAGCATCGCCGTGTAGGCGTTGCCGGTGAGCGCAGGCACTGCGGCGTGGTCGCTGCGTGCGGCGCGTGGCGCCGGCAGCCTGTCGGGCTGTAGTTCGAGAAAGGGCACATAGTGCGAATTGCGGCTGAGGCCGCGCTTCCACACCGCGAGCCGTTCGTCCTCGGTGAGCACGTCCGAGTGGAGCAGCGCGGCGACGGTATCGAGAATGGCGAGGTCGTCCTCGTACAGGAAGGCCAGATGCTCGACCAGGAATTCCACCAGGGTGCGGCCCATGCTGCCACAACATACGACGCCGCGGGTCAGCATCAGGCGGGCGTGCT
>NZ_JANJXQ010000033.1 GCF_024708915.1 Thiobacillus sp. | reverse complement strand
GATATTGCCCGGGTCAAGACCATTATGCGCGAGAAGGCGGGTCAAGCATGACTGAAGTCAAGAAAATGGTTCGCACGCTGACAGGGCGTGTGGTGAGCGACAAGATGAACAAGACGGTGACGGTGCTGGTCGAGCGTCGCGTCAAGCATCCGGTTATCGGCAAGATTATCCGGCTGTCCAAGAAGTATCACGCTCACGATGAAAACAACGAGTTTCACGAGGGTGATACGGTGCAGATCGAGGAGTCGCGAAAGCTGTCGCGCACCAAGGCGTGGACGGTAAGCAAGCTGATCGATCGGGCGCGCGTATAACGCTTGCGCAAAATGCAGTTGCCCGGTATCATGCCGGGTTTTCCGGTTGGTGGCCGGTTGGTTTTGTCCGGTTCGCTGACTCAAGTGGTCCCGCGTATAGCGGGATTTTCTCCCGAACGGGTTCCAAGACTGGCCGCCAGTGTGGTGGATTAAGTTGGAGGCAATTTAAATGATTCAGATGCAGTCCGTATTGGACGTGGCAGACAATACCGGTGCGCGCTCGGTTATGTGCATCAAGGTGTTGGGCGGCAGTCATCGCCGCTATGCGGGCGTGGGTGATGTCATCAAGGTCACCATCAAGGATGCTGCGCCGCGCGGCCGCGTGAAAAAAGGCGACATCTACAACGCTGTAGTGGTTCGCACTGCCAAGGGTGTGCGTCGGCCCGATGGTTCGCTGGTGCGCTTCGATGGCAATGCGGCGGTGCTGCTGAATAATAAATTGGAGCCGATCGGTACCCGTATTTTCGGGCCGGTTACCCGTGAGTTGCGTACCGAGAAGTTCATGAAGATCGTCTCGCTGGCACCCGAGGTTCTGTGAGAGGGAATCATGGCACGTATTCGTAAAAGTGATCAGGTGATCGTTCTGGCCGGGAAAGACAAGGGTAAGCGCGGTGTTGTACTCAGGGTGCTTGATGATGGCCATGTGCTGGTCGAGGGCGTGAATCGCGTCAAGAAGCACCAGAAGCCCAATCCCATGCGCAATATCCAGGGCGGGATCATCGAAAAAGAAATGCCGATCCAGGCTTCCAATGTCGCGTTGTTCAACGTGGGCACGCAGAAGGCTGATCGTGTGGGTTACAAGGTGCTGGAGGACGGCCGCAAGGTGCGTGTGTACAAGTCCAATGGCGAAATGGTTGACGCTCAGGGGTGATCATGGCGCGTTTTCAAGAATTTTATCGTGAGACGGTGGTGCCCAAGCTGGTTGAGCAGTTTGGCTATAAGTCCGTCATGGAAGTGCCGCGTATCCAGAAGGTTACCCTGAACATGGGGGTCGGCGAGGCGGTGGCTGACAAGAAGGTGATGGACCATGCGGTATCGGACATGCAGAAGATCGCGGGCCAGAAGCCGGTTGTCACCAAGTCCAAAAAATCCATTGCAGGCTTCAAGATCCGTGAGGATTATCCGGTCGGCTGCATGGTGACACTGCGTCGTGCGCAGATGTTCGAGTTCCTGGATCGTCTGGTGACGGTGGCAATGCCGCGTATCCGCGATTTTCGTGGTGTTTCGGGCAAATCCTTTGATGGTCGTGGAAACTACAACATGGGTGTCAAAGAGCAGATTATTTTTCCCGAGATCGAGTATGACAAGATTGATGCGTTGCGCGGGATGAATATCACGATCACCACCACAGCCAAGACTGATGATGAAGCGCGGGCTCTGCTTGCCGCCTTCAGTTTCCCGTTCAAGAATTGAGGTAGGCATGGCCAAGTTATCCTTGATTAATCGTGAAGAAAAACGTGCGCGCATGGTGAAAAAATATGCTGCCAAGCGTGCCGAGATCAAAGCACTGATCGCCAACTCGCAGACCAGCGATGAAGACCGCATGGCGGCCTATCAGGCTTTGCAGGCCCTGCCGCGCAATGCCAGCCCGGTGCGCCAGCGCAACCGTTGCCAGTTGACGGGGCGCCCGCGTGGTGTGTTCAGCAAGTTTGGCCTGGCGCGCGGCAAGCTGCGTGAATATGCGATGCGGGGCGAAATCCCGGGCATCGTCAAGGCAAGCTGGTAAGGGGTAGACGATATGAGTATGAGTGATCCCATTGCGGACATGCTGACCCGCATTCGAAATGCGCAGGCGGTTGAGAAGGCGGTTGTCATGATGCCTTCATCGAAAGTCAAAGTGGCGATAGCCAAGGTGCTGAAGGACGAAGGTTATATCGAGGATTTCGCCATCCGTGGCGAAGCCGGTAAACCCGAGCTTGAACTGCAGCTGAAATATTACGCGGGCCGTCCGGTGATCGAGCGCATTGAGCGCGTGAGCAAGCCTGGCTTGCGTGTCTACAAGGGTGCCGAGGATCTGCCGCGCGTCATGAATGGCCTGGGGGTTGCGATCGTCTCCACCTCGAGTGGTGTGATGACAGACCGCCATGCGCGCGCCAAGGGCGTGGGTGGTGAAGTCCTGTGCGTGGTTGCGTAAGAAGGAGCGGATATGTCACGTGTAGCCAATAATCCTATTGCGTTGCCTAAAGGCGTCGAAGTCACGCTGGGCGGAGCGGTCTCGGTCAAGGGGCCGCTGGGGGCGATGAGCCAAGCGATGTCGACTGACGTATCGGTCGCGCTTAATGACGGGGTGCTGACTTTTGCGCCTACCAGCGAAAGCATCCAGGCGAATGCCATGGCGGGAACGATGCGTGCACTGGTCAACAATATGGTGCAGGGTGTTTCCAAGGGATTTGAAAAGAAGCTTTTGCTGGTCGGGGTCGGATATCGTGCCCAGGCTCAGGGCGACGCGCTCAATCTGACGCTTGGATTCTCGCACCCTGTCGTGCACAAGATGCCTGCCGGCATCAAGGTCGAGACCCCGACGCAGACCGAGATTGTGATCAAGGGTATCGATCGCCAGGTCGTTGGGCAGGTGGCCGCCGACGTGCGCGCATATCGTCCGCCGGAGCCTTATAAGGGCAAGGGTGTTCGCTATAGCGACGAAGTGGTGATCAAGAAAGAGACCAAGAAGAAGTAAGGCTTAAGGACAGACAATGAACACCAAGCAATCACGGATTCGCAGAGCGCGCAAAACCCGCGCCAAAATCGCGGCCGTCAAGGCGACCCGCCTGGCAATTCACCGCACCAACAGCCACATTTACGCCCAGATCATTTCGGCGGACGGCGGCACGGTCATGACCAGTGCGTCCTCTAACGACAAGGAGCTGCGTGCTGTTTTGGGCAACGGCGGCAACGTGGCGGCGGCAGCTGCCGTCGGCAAGCGCTTGGCCGAGAAAGCCAAGGGCCTGGGTATTGAAAAAGTGGCTTTCGATCGAGCTGGATTCAGGTTTCATGGGCGAGTGAAAGCCCTCGCTGAAGCAGCCCGCGAAGGCGGTTTGGTATTTTAACGAGGCAGACTCAAGATGGCCCGTACAGCACCTACTAGTAACGAAGAGCGCGGCGACGGCTTGCGCGAGAAGATGATTTCGGTCAACCGCGTCACCAAAGTGGTGAAGGGTGGCCGGATCATGGGATTTGCCGCGCTGACCGTGGTCGGCGACGGCGATGGCGGTATCGGCATGGGCAAGGGCAAGTCCCGCGAAGTGCCGGTGGCCGTGCAGAAGGCAATGGAGGAGGCCCGTCGCAAGCTGGTCAAGATCAGCCTGAAGAACGGCACCTTCCATCATACGGTGGTGGGGCAGCATGGCGCTTCGCGTGTGCTGATCCAGCCGGCATCGGAAGGTACTGGCATTATTGCGGGCGGGGCGATGCGTGCCGTTTTCGAAGTGATGGGCGTGCAGAACGTGCTTGCCAAATGCCTGGGTTCAACCAATCCCTATAACGTCGTGCGTGCGACGATCGATGGCCTGTTGAAAATGTCCACGCCGTCCGAGATTGCTGCCAAGCGCGGCAAGTCCGTCGAAGACATCACGGGGTAAGTCATGAGCGAGCTGAAAAAAATCAGAGTGATGCTGGTCAAAAGCTTGATCGGCACCAAGGCGCCGCATCGCGCCTGCGTGCGCGGCTTGGGCCTGCGTCGAATGAATCACACGGTCGAGGTGCTTGATACCCCGGAAAACCGCGGAATGATTTCCCGGGTTGCCTATCTGGTGAAGTGCGAGGCTTAAATGGAACTGAATAACATCAAACCGGCTGACGGCGCCAAGAAGAACAAGCGCCGCTTGGGTCGTGGCATTGGCTCCGGTCTGGGTAAAACCGCGGGGCGTGGCCACAAGGGCCAGAAATCCCGCGCAGGGGGCTTTCATAAAGTGGGCTTTGAGGGCGGTCAGATGCCGATGCATCGTCGCCTGCCCAAGCGCGGCTTCGTTTCGCTGACCAAGGCCGATACGGCGCATGTCCGACTGTTCGAGCTGGCGGCGGTAGGGGTGGACGAGATCGATTTGCTGGTGCTGAAGCAGGCTGGTGTCGTCAGTGCCGCGGCTAAAACTGCCAAGGTTTATTTGGCGGGTGAGATTGGCAAGGCGATCAAGTTGCGCGGTATTGCCGTGACCAAGGGAGCGCGTGCTGCGATCGAGGCTGCGGGCGGCAGCATCGCCGACTGAGTCAGAGAGGGTATACGCTTTGGCCACGCCCAAAACCGGTTTGAATAAATTCGGCGACCTCAAGCGCCGTTTGTTGTTCCTGCTTGGCGCTTTGATTGTGTACCGTATCGGCACCTTCATTCCGGTGCCGGGTATCGATCCGCTGGTGCTCGAACAACTCTTCAAGTCGCAGCAGGGCGGCATCCTGGGCATGTTCAACATGTTCTCCGGCGGTGCGCTATCGCGCTTCAGCGTGTTCGCGCTGGGGATCATGCCGTACATTTCGGCGTCGATCATCGTGCAGTTGATGACCACCGTGTCTCCGCAGCTTGAGGCGCTGAAAAAAGAGGGCGAGGCAGGGCGCCGCAAGATTACCCAGTACACCCGTTACGGAACCTTGTTTCTAGCCGTTTTTCAGGCGCTGGGTATTGCCATTGCCCTGGAATCACAGGCGGGTCTGGTGCTTGACCCGGGCATGGCGTTTCGCCTGATTACGGTGGTTACGCTGACTGCCGGCACGATGTTCTTGATGTGGCTGGGTGAGCAGATTACCGAGCGTGGCCTGGGTAATGGTATTTCCATCATTATTTTCGCGGGTATTGCCGCGGGCCTGCCCTCTGCGATCGGCGGCACACTGGAGTTGACGCGCACCGGAGCGTTCTCGATCCCGCTGGTGCTGATGCTGTTCGTCGGCGTGTTGCTGGTGACGGCACTGGTGGTGTTCGTCGAACGTGGCCAGCGCAAGATCCTGGTCAACTATGCCAAGCGCCAAGTCGGCAAAATGGTGGTAGGCGGACAAAGTTCGCATCTGCCGCTGAAGTTGAATATGGCCGGGGTGATCCCGCCGATTTTTGCCTCCAGCATTATTTTGTTTCCGGCGACCCTGGCAGGCTGGTTTGGCAGTAGCGACAACATGGGGTGGTTGAAAGATATCGGGGCGACCCTGTCGCCCGGCCAGCCGGTGTACGTTCTGCTGTATGCATTGGCGATCATCTTCTTTTGCTTTTTCTACACGGCCTTGGTATTTAACCCCAAGGAAACCGCCGACAATCTGAAGAAGAGTGGTGCGTTCGTTCCGGGTATTCGTCCGGGCGACCAAACCGCACGCTACATCGACAAGATATTGACCCGGCTGACGCTGGTGGGGGCGATCTACATCACCCTGGTGTGCTTGCTACCCGAGTTTCTGATTTTGAAGTGGAATGTTCCTTTCTATTTTGGGGGAACGTCGCTGCTGATCATTGTGGTGGTGACCATGGATTTCATGGCGCAGGTTCAGGCTTATGTCATGTCGCACCAGTATGAAGGCTTGCTCAAGAAAGCCAATTTCAAGAATGGCCTGGTGGGGCGTTGATGTCCAAGGAAGATGTCATCCAGATGCAGGGTGAAGTCGTTGAAAACCTGCCTAATGCCACCTTTAGAGTCAAGCTTGAAAATGGCCATGTCCTGCTGGGCCATATCTCCGGCAAGATGCGCATGCACTACATTCGCATCCTGCCGGGAGACAAGGTGACGGTAGAGCTTACGCCTTACGATCTGACCAAAGGCCGGATCGTTTTCCGGGCCAAATGATTTTGATCGGCAGCATGCTGCCGGTGAGTGAATGGAGAGAACCATGAGAGTACAGGCTTCAGTCAAGAAAATGTGCCGTAAGTGCAAGGTTGTGCGCCGCAAAGGCGTTGTGCGCGTGATCTGTGACGATCCGCGTCACAAGCAGCGCCAGGGCTAAGCAGCCCCCGTATTACCAAGTGAGTGCGGATTAGAGTCAACCCAAGAACGGGTTGACGTGTTATAATTTTTTGTTTTGCGTTCGGAGCTTTGCGAATGGCTCGTATTGCTGGGGTTAATATCCCTAATCATCAACACGCGATTATTGCGTTGACCGCCATTTATGGCATCGGCAGAACCACGTCCGGCAAGATTTGCGAAGCGGCAGGCGTTGCCCAGACTTCGAAAATCAAGGATCTGTCCGAGGCCGAGATGGAGCGCTTGCGCGAGGGCGTGGCCCAATTTACGGTCGAGGGCGACCTACGCCGTGAAACCACCATGAACATCAAGCGTTTGATGGATCTCGGCTGCTATCGCGGCTTCCGTCATCGCAAGGGCTTGCCTGTGCGTGGTCAGCGCACACGCACCAACGCGCGTACCCGCAAGGGCCCACGCAAGGCCATCAAGAGATAAAGGTTAACCATGGCAACGAAAACTGCAACGCGCGTGCGCAAGAAGGTCAAGAAGAATGTCGCAGAGGGTATTGCGCACATTCATGCTTCGTTCAACAACACCATCGTGACGATCACCGATCGTCAGGGCAACGCCCTGTCGTGGGCGACCGCCGGTGGTGCGGGCTTCAAGGGTTCGCGTAAGTCGACGCCGTTTGCAGCGCAGGTCGCGGCTGAAAACGCCGGCAAGATGGCGCAGGAATACGGCGTCAAGAACCTGGAAGTCCGGATCAAAGGCCCCGGCCCGGGCCGGGAATCCACCGTGCGTGCGCTGAATGCGCTGGGCTTCAAGATCGTTGCGATCTCGGATGTCACCCCGATTCCGCACAACGGCTGCCGTCCCTCCAAAAAGCGTCGAATTTAATCCTAGGGTAAATCATGGCTCGTAATCTTGATCCCAAATGCCGTCAGTGCCGCCGTGAAGGCGAAAAGCTGTTCCTGAAAGGCGAGAAGTGTTTCACCGACAAGTGCGCCATCGAACGCCGTGCTTATGCGCCTGGTCAGCATGGCCAGAAGAGCGGTGCCCGTCTGTCCGGGTATGGTGTGCAACTGCGTGAAAAGCAGAAAATCCGCCGTATCTACGGCGTGCTCGAAGGGCAGTTCCGCCTGGTCTACAAAAAGGCGGACAGCCGCAAAGGCGTGACGGGTGAAAACCTGCTGTCGATGCTGGAGTCGCGCCTGGATTCGGTGTGCTATCGCATGGGCTTTGGCGCGTCGCGCACCGAAGCGCGTCAAGTGGTGCGCCATAACGGCATCACGGTTAACGGCCGCCGGGTCAATATCCCGTCGTATCAGGTGCGTGCCGGCGATGTGGTCGAGGTGTCTGAAAAGGCGAAAGCCCAGCTGCGTATCAAGGGGGCGGCAGAAGCCACCGCCGCGCGTGGTTATCCCGAATGGGTCGAAGTCGATGCCAAGGCGCTCAAGGGCACCTACAAGGCTGCGCCGCAGCGCTCGGAACTGCCGTCGACCATCAACGAGTCGCTGGTCGTCGAACTGTACTCCAAATAAGCTGGCCGGGTCCTGACAGACCCGGTTTTCAGGGCTGCTTCTCAAGGAATCGCACTCTATGCAAAGCGCTACGGAATTTCTCAAGCCGCGTATTGTGGAGGTGGATCGCGCCTCCCCGCTGCACGCCAAGGTCATCATGGAGCCCTTCGAGCGCGGCTATGGCCACACGCTCGGTAATGCGCTGCGTCGTATCCTGTTGTCCTCAATGGTCGGTTATGCGCCGACTGAAGTCACCATCAGCGGTGTCGTTCACGAGTATTCGACAATCGAGGGCGTTCAGGAAGACGTCGTCGACATCCTCCTGAACCTCAAAGGTATCGCTTTCAAGATGCATGGCAAGTCCGAGGCGATCTTGAGAGTGTCCAGGTCGGACGAAGGCATCGTTACTGCGGGCGATATCGAGGTCGGTCACGACATCGAAGTGCTGAACCCGGATCACGTGATTGCTCACCTGACCAAGGGCGGCAAACTCGATATGGAAATCAAGATCGAGAGCGGCCGCGGTTACCAGCCGGCCACGTCGCGCAAGGTTCCCGAAGAATCCCGCTCGGTGGGCTCCATTCTGGTGGATGCCTCGTTCAGCCCGGTTCGCCGGGTGGCTTACTCGGTGGAAAGCGCGCGAGTGGAACAGCGCACCGACCTCGACCGCCTGGTTATCGATATCGAAACCAATGGCGTGGTTGAGCCGGAAGAGGCTGTCCGTACCGCTGCCCGCATTCTGGTGAGCCAGTTGTCCGTATTCGCCGATCTGGAAGGTACGCCAGCCGAATCCGAGTCGCCGCGCTCGCCGCAGGTGGATCCCCTGCTGCTGCGCCCGGTCGACGATCTGGAGTTGACCGTGCGTTCGGCCAACTGCCTGAAAGCCGAGAACATTTATTTCATTGGCGACCTGATCCAGCGTTCCGAAACCGAATTGCTGCGTACGCCGAATCTGGGCCGCAAATCGCTGAACGAGATCAAGGACGTGCTGGCCTCCAAGAGCCTGTCGCTGGGGATGAAGCTGGAAAACTGGCCGCCTGCCGGCCTCGAACGCCCCTGATTCACCGATTCAAAACCGACAATAAAGTGCGGATCGCCGTGGCTGGTGGTCTAGCCCAAGAATACTGACTGAAAGGAAATGCCATGCGTCATCGTCAATCCAACCGCAAACTCAATCGCACTACCAGCCATCGTCTGGCCATGTTCCGCAACATGAGTGTGTCGCTGCTGAAGCACGAAGTCATCAAGACCACGCTGCCGAAGGCCAAGGAACTGCGCCGCTTCGTCGAGCCGCTGATCACCCTGGGCAAGGAACCCAGCCTGGCTAATCATCGCCTGGCGTTCGACCGGCTGCGCGACCGCGACGTGGTCGTCAAGCTGTTCGGCGAACTGGGCCCGCGTTACAAGACCCGTCCCGGCGGTTACCTGCGTATCCTGAAGTATGGCTTCCGCAATGGCGACAATGCGCCGATGGCACTGGTCGAACTGGTTGATCGTCCGGACAGCGACACCGCACCGGCCGATGCCGAATAAGCCGTATTGCTGAACCAGTTGAAGAAGCCGGGCACGCCCGGCTTTTTCTTTGCCTCTGACTGGAACGAGGCATCTGTATTGCACTTGCCGGCTCCCGGCATGCTCGTGCATAGTTGGCTTTCCCGCCTGCCACAGGAATAGCCGTGATTGTTCTCTTCACCGATTTCGGCGTACGCGACCCCTATGTTGGCCAGCTCAAGGCTCAGCTGGCTGAGCATGCGCCCGGCCAGCAGGTGGTGGACCTGCTGCACGAGGTGCCAGACTTCAATCCCCATGCGGGCGCCCATCTGCTCGCTGCATTTGCGCCGGGTTTTCCGCCAGGCAGCGTATTCCTGGCCGTAGTGGATCCCGGCGTCGGCACGCTGCGCGGTGCCGTGGTCGCCCTGGCAGGCGGCCGCTGGTTCGTTGGGCCGGACAACGGATTGCTGTCTATCGTGGCTGCACGGCACAGCGACACCCGGCTATGGCGTATCCACTGGCAGCCTGAAATCCTGTCGCCCACGTTTCACGGACGCGACCTGTTTGCGCCGATTGCGGCCGACATTGCACGCGGCGAATTTCCTGCTGCCAAGTTGACCCAGACAGACCAGCTCGATGTCGAGTTCGATGCCGGCGATCTGGCCCGCGTGATATACATCGACCATTATGGCAACGCCTGGACCGGTATCCGCGGTGTACCGAAGAATGCGCGCGTCAGTGCCGCAGGCGAATCGTTCAGGCACAGCGACAGTTTTGGTTTGGTCGGCAAGGGGGAGGGTTTCTGGTTCCTCAACAGCGTCGGACTGTTGGAGCTTGCAGTCAATCGTGGCAGTGCCGCGACGGCGTTCGGCTTGACGGTCGGCGATCCGGTGCGGGTGCAGCGGCTGAATTGACGGCGCTCAATCCACGTCGAGCAGCAGCGCCCGGTAGTCGTTGACGTTGGTGCGGGTGGGGCCGGTCAGGACCAGGTCGCCCAGCGCGGAAAAAAATCCATGGCTGTCATGCGCCGCCAGCAGGATTTCTCCCTGAATGCCGAGCGCCCGGGCACGTGCAAGCGTGTCCGGGGCGAGCAGCGCACCGGCATTGTCTTCGCTGCCGTCGATGCCGTCGGTGTCGCAGGCAATGGCCCAGGCCGGGGTGCCGCGCAAGGCCAGCGCCAAAGCCAGCAAATATTCGCTGTTGCGCCCCCCTCGCCCATGCTGCGGACGCAGTGTAACGGTGGTTTCGCCGCCCGAGATCAAGGCGAGCGCCCCCCTGGCGCGGCGGGCGTGGGCCAGTGCGGCATGCTGCCGGGCAACGGCCTGGGCGTCGCCGCTGATACTGTCGGAAATCAGCAGCGCGGGGATGCCGTGCTGTTCGAACACCCTGACCGCAGCCATCAGACTGTCGTGCGCGCTGCCGATGACGCGGTTTTCCATGCGCGAAAAGCACGGGTCGCCCGGTTTGGGCGTATCGCCGCGCGCATCCGCCGAGCAGGTTTCGAGATGGCGTTGAACCCCGCGGGGAAGCGCGATCCGGAAATGCGCCAGCCGGTCGAGCGCGTCGGAACAGGTGGTGGGATCGGGCGTGCAGGGACCGGATGCGATGATGCTGGGGTCGTCGCCGACAACATCGGAAATGATCAGCGCGCGTCCTCGCGCCTTGCCTGATGCGCGCGCCAGTTGTCCGCCCGACAGGCGGGTGAGGTGCTTGCGCACAGTGTTGATATCGTGGATGGGGGCGCCCGCGTGCAGCAGGGCTTGGGTGACCTGTCGCAACGCCTTCAGGCTGACGCCTGCGACCGGCGCGGCGAGCAGGCTGGAGCCGCCGCCTGAAACCAGCGCCAGCAGCAGATCGTCCTCCCCCAAGCCTGCCGCCATCTCCAGCATCCGCAAGGCGGCGGCCTCGCCGCGCCCGTCGGGCAGCGGGTGGCTGGCCTCGACCACTTCGATACAGCGGGTAGGCAGGCTGTGTCGATAGCGGGTGACCACCAGGCCGGACAGTCGCGCATCGGCCGGCCAGTGAGCCTCGACGGCAGCGGCCATGCTGGCGGCCGCCTTGCCGCCACCGACCACCAGGGTACGGCCGCCTGGCGGCGCCGGCAGATGCGGCGGCAGGATGCGTGCGGGATCGGCTGCGGCGACGGCAGCGTGAAACGAGTCCAGCAGCAGGGTGCGCGGATTCATCGGGTAAGGAGGAAGAGCCGATGTTGAATTGCGAGGGACTGGCCTTGGGATGTGGCCGGTGCTGGCCAGGCAAACAAAAACGGCCAGGTTTTCCCTGGCCGATTGCGCTGCCTGAAGCGAAATTACTGCTGGGCGGCGTCTTTGGCCTGGTCGGCCATGTCCTGCATCTTGTCGGCACCGGTGGCGGCTGCGTCGGCGGCACCTTGGGCGGCGTCGGCGGCCGCGCCGGCAGCGGCGTCCCCTGCAGCAGAAGCCGCGTCGCGGGCTGCATCAGCAGCAGCGCCTGCCGCTTCCTGGGCAGAATCGGCAGCAGCGCCCGCCGCTTCCTGGGCCTGTTCCATGGCGGGGGCGGCGGCTTCTTCCGCCTTTTGGCAGGCGGTCAGCGCAAGGGCAGCGAAAAGTGCGACGAGAAGTTTGGATTGCATGGATATCTCCCTGGTGTGGATGGAATGTAAAGGAAATGCGGGTCTGGCAACCCGCACTTTTTATTAATAACGCCAAAACGTGCCGGGGACAAGCTTATCGGCGTTTATTTACACACACATTAAGGTTCAAAAACGCTCGTCCGGGCGCAGGTAACGCCATTGCCCCGGCGGCAGATCTCCCAGCCGCACGCGCCCGATACGCACACGCTTCAGCCCCACCACTTGCAGCCCGACCAGTTCGCACATGCGGCGGATCTGGCGCTTGCGGCCTTCTCGCAGAATGAAGCGCAGCTGGTCGGCGTTCTGCCAGCCGACCTTGGCCGGGCGCAAGCGGCGGCCGTCGAGCGAGAGGCCGTGGTTGAGGCGCGCGAGACCGGCTTCATCGAGGCGTCCGGCTACCCGCACCAGGTATTCCTTTTCGATCTCGGAGTCGTCGCCGATCAGCTGTCTGGCGATGCGCCCGTCCTGCGTCAGCACCAACAGGCCGGTCGAATCGATGTCGAGCCGCCCGGCCGGCGCCAGGCCTTTCAGATGAGCGGGATGAAAGGCCGGGCTGGCGCGTCCGTCGCGCCACTGAGCTTCGGGGCGGATCAGGACTACGGCGGGTTGATAGCCCGGCTCCGGCTGGCCGGACACGTAGCCGACCGGCTTGTGCAGCAGGATGGTGACGCGCTGTTGCTGCTGCGCGCTGGCGGCGCTGTCCAGGCGGATCGCGCAGTCGGGGTCGACCCTGGTGCCGAGTTCGCTCACCCGTCTGCCGTCGACGAACACCAATCCGCGCTCGATGTAGCTGTCGGCCTCGCGGCGCGAACACAGGCCGCGCTCCGACATCAGCTTGGAGAGGCGAATGGGTTCGGCCATCTCAGTGCCGCGCCAGCACCGGCTGCAGATACTTGCCGGTATGACTGGCCGGGTTGTCGGACACGGCTTCGGGCGTGCCTTCGGCGATGATCTGCCCGCCGCCGGCGCCGCCCTCGGGGCCAAGGTCGATCAGCCAGTCGGCGGTCTTGATCACATCCAGGTTGTGTTCGATCACGACCACGCTGTTGCCGGCATCGCTCAATCGCTGCAACACGTTCAGCAGCAGGTCGATGTCGGCGAAATGCAGGCCGGTCGTCGGCTCGTCGAGGATGTAGAGGGTGCGCCCGGTGTCGCGCTTGGACAGTTCCAGCGCCAGCTTGACGCGCTGCGCCTCGCCGCCCGACAGCGTGGTGGCGGATTGGCCGAGGCGGATGTAGCCCAAGCCGACGTCGAGCAGGGTCTGCAGCTTGCGCTTGACCACCGGCACCGCGGCGAAGAATTCGTGCGCCTGCTCGATGGTCATTTCCAGCACGTCGCGGATGGTCCTGCCCTTGTATTGCACTTCCAGTGTCTCGCGGTTGTAGCGCGCGCCGTGGCAGACGTCGCACGGCACGTAGATGTCCGGCAGGAAGTGCATTTCGACCTTGACCACGCCGTCGCCCTGGCAGGCTTCGCAGCGTCCGCCCTTGACGTTGAAGCTGAAGCGGCCGGGGCCGTAGCCGCGTGTGCGTGCTTCCGGCACGCCGGCGAAGAGTTCGCGGATCGGTGTGAACAGCCCGGTGTAGGTCGCCGGGTTGGAGCGCGGCGTGCGCCCGATCGGGCTCTGGTCAACGTTGATCACCTTGTCGAAGAATTCCAGGCCGCGGATCTCGCCGTGTGATGCCGGCTCGGCGGTGGAGCCGTACAGATGGCGCGCGACCGCCGCGTACAGCGTGTCGTTGATGAGCGTCGACTTGCCCGATCCCGACACGCCGGTGACGCACACGAACAGGCCGACCGGCAGGTTCAGCGTGACGTGCTTCAGGTTGTTGCCGCAGGCCCCGGTGACGACGAGCTGGCGCTCGAGGTTCGGCGCGCGACGTTTCTTCGGCATGGCGATGGCGCGCCGCCCGGAGAGGAACTGGCCGGTGAGCGAGGCCTCGTTCAGGCGAATCTCCTCCGGCGTGCCCTCCGCCACCACCTCGCCGCCGTGCACGCCGGCACCGGGTCCCATGTCGACGACATAGTCGGCGGCGCGAATCGCGTCCTCGTCATGTTCGACGACGAGCACGGAATTGCCGATGTCGCGCAGGTGCTTGAGCGTCGCCAGCAGACGGTCGTTGTCGCGCTGGTGCAGGCCGATGGAAGGCTCGTCGAGCACGTACATCACGCCGGTGAGTCCCGAGCCGATCTGCGACGCGAGCCGGATGCGCTGTGCCTCGCCGCCCGACAGCGTGTCGGCCGAGCGGTCGAGCGACAGGTAGTCCAGCCCGACGTTGTTGAGAAAGCCGACGCGAGCGACGATTTCCTTGACGATCTTTTCGGCGATCTGCGCGCGGTGGCCGTCGAGTTTCAGCGCTTCGAAGAACGCCAGCACGTCCTTCAACGGCATCGCGCTCACCTGGTAGATCGGCGCACCGCCGACCATGACGTGGCGGGCCTCCTCGCGCAGGCGGGTGCCGGCGCAGGCGGGGCAGGGCTTGTTGTTCTGGTACTTGGCGAGCTCCTCGCGCACCGCCATGGAATCGGTCTCGCGGTAGCGCCGCTCCATGTTGGCGAGCACGCCCTCGAACGGATAGCTGCGCGTGGTGAAGCCGCCGCGCGGCGCCAGCGCCTGAAACTTGATCGCTTCCTTGCCGGAGCCGTCGAGAATTACATCCTGGATGCGTTTGGGGAGCTTCTCCCACGGCGTGTCGAGGTCGAAGCCGTAGTGCATCGCCAGGCTCTGCAGCATCATGTAGAAGAACTGGTTGCGCTTGTCCCAGCCCTTGATCGCGCCGGCTGCCAGCGACAGATGCGGGAAGGCGACCACGCGTGTCGGGTCGAAAAAGGTGATCTGTCCCAGACCGTCGCAGGTACCGCACGCGCCCATCGGGTTGTTGAACGAGAACAGGCGCGGTTCCAGTTCCGGCAGCGCGTAGCTGCACACCGGGCAGGCGAATTTGGCCGAAAACAGATGTTCCTTGCCGGTATCCATTTCCACCGCCAGCGCGCGGCCCTCGGCGTGTCGCAGCGCCGTCTCGAAGCTTTCTGCCAGGCGCTGCTTGGCATCCGCCCGCACCTTCAGGCGGTCGACCACCACCTCGATGGTGTGCTTCCTGTTCTTGTCCAGCTTGGGTACGCCGTCGAGTTCGTGAACTTTGCCATCGACGCGCACGCGCACGAAGCCCTGTGCCCGGAGTTCGGCAAAGAGCTCGACGTTCTCGCCCTTGCGGCCCACCACCAGCGGCGCGAGGATCATCAGCTTGGTGTCTTCCGGCAGCGCAAGCACCGCGTCGACCATTTGCGACACCGTCTGCGCCGCCAGCGTGATGCCGTGCTCCGGGCATTGCGGATCGCCGACGCGCGCGTAGAGCAGGCGCAGGTAGTCGTGGATCTCGGTCACCGTGCCCACGGTCGAGCGCGGGTTGTGGCTGGTCGCCTTCTGCTCGATCGAGATCGCCGGGGAGAGACCCTCGATCAGGTCGACGTCCGGCTTTTCCATCAGTTGCAGGAACTGCCGCGCGTAGGCCGA
This sequence comes from Thiobacillus sp., assembly GCF_024708915.1. The sequence goes on along the minus strand of NZ_JANJXQ010000033.1, from coordinate 23,217 downwards.
CAGCGATTCGACGTAGCGGCGCTGGCCTTCGGCGTACAAGGTGTCGAAGGCGAGCGAGGACTTGCCCGAGCCCGACAAGCCCGTGATCACCACCAGCTTGTTGCGCGGCAGGTCGAGGTTGACGTTCTTCAGGTTGTGGGTGCGGGCGCCGCGGATCCGGATGCTTTCCATGGGGGCGGGAGGGTAATTCGCAACCTGCTAATATAGCGGACTTCCCGATTTCGACGTAACCCGCAGTGGCCCACCTCGACCTCTCCGAACGCATGACCCGCGCCGAGAAGCGCGCCGCGTCCGGGCTGGCGGCGATTTTCGGGCTGCGCATGCTGGGCATGTTCCTCATCCTGCCGGTGTTCGCGCTGTATGCCGAACACCTGCCGGGCGGCGACAACCACACCCTGGTCGGCCTGGCGCTCGGCATGTACGGACTCACCCAGGCGCTCCTGATGCTGCCCTTCGGCATGGCGTCCGACCGCATCGGGCGCAAGAAGGTGATCATCTTCGGTCTCATCGTGTTCGCGCTCGGCAGCTTCGTCGCCGCCGCCGCCACCGACATCGCCTGGACCATCGTCGGCCGCGCGCTGCAGGGGGCAGGCGCCATTTCCGCCGCGGTCACCGCCATGCTCGCCGACCTCACCCGCGAGGAGCACCGCACCAAGGCGATGGCCATGATCGGTTCGACCATCGGTATTGCCTTCGCCGTGTCGCTGGTGGCGGGGCCTGCGCTCGCCCGCGTCATCGGCGTGCCGGGGCTGTTCGCGCTAACTGGCGTGCTGGCGCTGGCGGCAATCTGGGTGGTGAAGGTCTGGGTGCCCGATCCCGCGGTCAGCCATTTTCACGCCGATGCGCAGGCCGATCCCGCCGGCCTGCGCGACGTGCTCACCAACGGCCAGTTGCTGCGCCTCGATTTCGGCATCTTCGCCCTGCATGCCGCGCAGATGGCGATGTTCGTCGTCGTTCCGGTGGCGCTGAAGGACAGCGGACTTGCCCCCGACCATCACTGGGCGGTATACCTGCCGGTGCTGCTGGGCTCCTTCGCGCTCATGGTGCCCGCCATCATCTATGGCGAGAAGCACCACCGTCTCAAGCCGGTATTTCTCGGCGCGGTGGCGCTGATGCTCGCCGCCCAGATTGGGCTTGCGCTGGGCATCGCGCATTTCTGGGGCATCGTGTGGGCGCTGTTCGCGTATTTCGTCGCCTTCAATATCCTGGAGGCCAGCCTGCCCTCGCTCATTTCCAAGCTTGCACCGGCCTCGGCCAAGGGCACCGCGATGGGCGTCTACAACACCACCCAGGCATTCGGCCTGTTTTTTGGGGGCGCCGCCGGGGGCTGGCTCGCGCAGCACCATGGCTTCGCCGCCGTGTTCGGCTTCTGCGTCGCGCTGATGGCAGTGTGGCTCGTCGCCGCGCTGTCCATGACCCCGCCACCCGCCGTCAAGACCCGCATGTTTCACGTTGGCGCCATGCCGGCCGACCAGGCTGCGCTGCTCAAGGCCCAGATGGCGGCGCTCGCCGGTGTGGTCGAGGCGACGGTATTGGCCGAAGAGGGCGTCGCCCTGCTCAAGGTCAGCGTGCGTGGCTGGGACGAGGCGGGCTTGCGCAGCTTGATCGAGGCAGCCTGATAGAATTCACCTCTTGCCGCGCAGGCATATTCAACTTCAATACGGGGGAAAACATGGCATCGGTCAACAAGGTGATTCTGGTCGGCAACCTGGGGCGCGACCCCGAAATGCGCTACCTGCCCAGCGGCGAAGCCGTCGCCAACTTCAGCGTGGCGACCACCGACAAGTTCAAGGACAAGAGCGGCGCCCTGCAGGAAGCCACCGAATGGCACCGCGTCGCCTTCTTCGGCCGTACCGCCGAGGTCTGCGGCCAGTACCTGAAGAAGGGCAGCCAGGTCTACATCGAGGGCAGCATCCGCTCGCGCAAGTACACCGACAAGGACGGCATCGAGCGTATCGCCTACGAAATCCGCGGCGACCGCATGCAGATGCTCGGCGGCCGTTCCGGCGGCATGGCCGACATGGACGAAGGCGGTCATGCCCCGGCCGCGCCGCGCAGCCAGCCGCAGCCGGCCGCGGCACGTCCCGCATCCGGCAGCGGTTTCGACGACCTCGACGATGACATTCCGTTCTAGGATATACCGTCTAGAATGAGCCTCGGCACCCCGACAGAATATTGAAGCGGAGAACGGCGGCACGAGGTGAATAGCGTACAACCCGCAACCTGCGCCGTGCTGGCGCTTGCGGCCCTGTTCGACGGTATCGCGCCTGCACGCGCGCAGACCGTCACCGAGGCCGACTTCTTTGACGATTTGCCGGTCGTTCTCTCTGTCTCGCGCCTGTCGCAGCCGGTGAACGAGGCCCCGGCGGCCGTCACCGTCATCGACCAGGACACGATCCGCGCTTCCGGTTTTCGCGATATTCCCGATCTGCTGCGCCTGGTGCCGGGTTTCTCCGTTGCCTACACTCGCGACAACACTTGGGCCATCGGCTACCACGGCATGGCCGACGCCTTCTCGCGGCGTTTCCAGGTTCTGATCGACGGCCGCTCCATCTATGGCGCCGCCTACGGTGCGGTAAACTGGGGCGAACTGCCGCTGTCGGTTGACGACATCGAGCGCATCGAGGTGGTGCGCGGCCCCAATGCCGCGATCTACGGCGCCAATGCGTTTCTCGCTGTCATCAACATCATCACCAAGGATCCCAGCCAGACGCCGGGCGCGTTTGCGTCCATTCAGTACGGCGAGCACGGCATGAGCGGCGTCACCCTGCGCCACGGCGGCGGGGAGGGCGATCTGCGCTATCGGATGACGCTGTCGGCGCAGACGCGCGACCGTTTCGAGCGGGAAGTGCTGGACAACACGACACCGATAAGCCTGTACGAGGATTCGCAGACCTATTTTGTCAACGGCCGTGCCGATTATCGGCTGTCTGCCAGGGATGACATCAGCATGCACTTCGGCCTTTCCGTCGGTGACTGGCAGGCGGGGCTTTCGTCTCATCCGGAAGAACCGGCCGGACAGGATATTTCGGCACAGTACGTCCAGATCCGCTTTCGGCGCGTGCACAGTGCCGACGACGAGTGGATGTTGCAGGGCTATTTCTCCCGCAATTCATCGGATGCACCGAACGTCATTCCGCTGGTCCCGCCGGTTTCCCCGGTGCCGACACCATTCATGCTCGAAGCCGGCATTGATCAGCTGCAAACCCGCTTCAACCTCGAATTCCAGCGCAATCAACGCCTGGCGCCGGACTGGCGGGCGGTATGGGGCGCGGAAGTGCGCCACGAGTCGGTGGAAAGCCGGCGTTATTTCAATACCGGCGACAGTCACGACGGCACGCTGGCACGCGCCTATCTCAATCTCGAATGGCGGGCGCGTCCCGATTTGCTGCTGCAGGGCGGAGCGATGCTCGAGCACCACTATTTCACCGGCACCGACGTGTCGCCGAGGCTGGCGCTCAACTACACCCTGGCGGAGGGACACACGCTGCGTTTCAACATTTCGCAGGCCTACCGCTCGCCGACCTTCTTCGAGCAGAAGGGGGACCTCACCTACTACACCACCACGGGAACCGCCGTGGCGCAGATCTTTGCGCCGTCGGATCCCCTTGAGCCGGAACGTATCGTGTCGCGCGAGGTGGGCTACGTTGGCCTTTACCCGGCGCTGCACCTGCAACTGGACGCCAAGCTGTTCCATGACACCATTTACGACTACATTAACAGCGATGGCGACCCGGCCAGCTTTGATAACCGCGACGACTTCACCGTGCGCGGCGGCGATCTGCAGGCCAACTGGCAACCCGTGCCCGCGCTCAGGCTGTCGGCACAGTACGCGCGCGCCTTCATTCATGCCGACCCGTCCGTCGACAAGGACCTGGAGGACTCCGCACCGCGCAACACGTTCAGCCTGCTGGCGCGGTACGACCTGGGACGTGGCTGGACGGCGAGCGCGGGTGTCTATCGCTCGGGACGCATGAAATGGCTCAGCGAGGGCGACTGGACCGAGGCCTTCACCCGCTGGGATGCGCGCCTGGCGCGCCGCTGGACCTGGCAGGGGCACGAAATGGAGGCCGCGCTGGTTGGGCAGGACCTGGGCGAGGATTACAGCGAATTCCGCATGGAGAACGTTTTCAGCCGCCGCGTGTATGGTAGCCTGAGCATCAAGTGGTGATACGGGTTGCCGGCGGGGGGCGGCGCGGGTGGAAACTGAACACGATTCCGGGCGGGGGCGCGGCGGGGCGCGTTGCGCCCTGAGCGCCCTGCTTGGCGCCCTGGTCCTTTCTTCTCCTGCGCGTGCGGCCGTCAGCGAGACCGATTTTCTCGACGACATGCCGGTGGTGTTGTCGGCGTCGCGCCTGTCGCAGCCGGTGAACGAAGCACCGGCGGCGATGACCGTGATCGACCGCGACATGATCCGTGCCTCGGGTTTTCGCGACATTCCCGACCTGCTGCGCCTGGTGCCGGGCTTCTCCGTCGCGTATACCCGCGACAATACCTGGGCGGCCGGCTATCACGGTATGGGCGACGCCTATTCGCGCCGCTTCCAGGTGCTGGTCGACGGGCGCTCGATCTACAGTCCGCACTACGGCGCGGTGTACTGGACCGATCTACCGCTATCCGTCGATGACATCGAACACATCGAAGTGGTGCGCGGCCCCAATGCCACCGTGCACGGGGCGAATGCCTTTGCCGCGGTGATCAACATCATCACCCGCACCGCCGCGCAGGCGCAGGGAAGCCGGGTGTTCATGCACGCTGGCGAGCAGTCCGCGAACGGATTCACGGCACAGCATGGTGGAGGTCGGGACGATCTGCGCTACCGGTTGACCGTTTCTGCGCGCGAACACGATCGCTTCGAACGCGATGTCGATTTCAAGGCCGCCCCGGACAATGGCCGGTACCTGGAAGGCGGGAAGACTTACTTCCTGAATGGGCGCATCGACTGGCAACGGTCCGGAGACTCCGAACTCATGGCGCAGTTCGGTGTGTCGCAGGGTGACTGGCAGGCGGGACGGGTGCTCGACGACGAGACCGATGCACGCCGTCTGATCGAGCCGCCGGAGCAGGATTCGCGCGCGCTGTACGTTCAGCTTGGCTACCGCAAGGTGGAGTCCGCGCGGCGTGAATGGATGGTGCAGGCGTATCACACGCGCAACCGTTTCGACGCCAACCTGCGGCAGGATCTCAGCGGTACGACGACTCCGCTGGGCGTTTTGCTGCTCGACCAATATCTGCTGCAGACCCGCAGCAATGTCGAACTGCAGGTGAACGAACAGTGGAGTCCGGCTCTTCGCGGCGTTTGGGGGGGCGAAGTGCGGGAGGAAACCGTATCGGGCATACACTACTACGACACCGGCAAGACCTGGCGCGGCGATATGGCACGCGTCTTCGGCAATCTCGAATGGCGTGCGCACGATGCTGTGCTGCTGCATGCGGGCGCGATGCTGGAGCACCACTACTTCACCGGTTTCGACGTCTCGCCGCGTCTCGCCGCGAGCTTTACCGTCGCGCCGGGGCACGTGGTTCGGGCAGGCATCTCGCGCGCCTATCGTTCGCCGACATTCTTCGAGGAACACGGCAACCAGGCTTACCGCCTCGATTCCGGCGACGTGCTCGACATTTTCACCGTGCCGTCCGACGGGCTTGCGCCGGAGCGCGTGCTGTCGCGCGAACTCGCCTACCTCGGTGCATGGCGTGCCGCGCGGCTGGACTATGACATCCGGTTGTTCGACGATCGCATCGACGATTTCATCGGCTATCTGCGCAACAACTACGATACGAGCGATGATGGCCTGTTGTCGAAGCGCACCATCGAACGCAAGTACGCCAACATTGGCAAGGCAGACGTGCGCGGCGGCGAAATCCAGCTGCGTTGGCGGCCGACGCCGCAACTGGAGGTCGACGCGAATTTTGCGCGGGTGTTCCTGTCCGCGGACATGGCGGCCGAGGCACAAAGTTTCGAAGACGACATTCCCCATTCGGCGCCGCGCAACAGTTTCAGCCTGCTCGGGCGCTATCGCATGGGGCAGGGCTGGGACGCCAGCGTGTTCGTCCAGCGCAGCGACCGCCAGCAATGGCTGTCCGAAGGTGACATCACGGAACGCTTCACGCGCGTTGACCTGCGCCTGGCACGCCGCTGGACCTGGCAGGGGCACGACATGGAGGCCGCGCTGGTCGGGCAGAACCTGGGCGAGGACTACGCCGAGTTTCGCGACACCAACGTTTTCAGCCGGCGTGCCTACGCAAGCCTGAGCCTTGCCTGGTAGCGGCTTGAAATTCTCCGTAAAAGTCCCGATTTCGGTCTGGTGCGCTTGCGGGTATAATGGCGCAACTTCTTGATTGTCGGAGAATTTTCATGCCGATCTATGCCTACAAATGCAGTGCGTGCGGTTTTGCGCAGGACGAAATGCAGAAAGTGTCCGATGCCGTGCTGACGGTGTGTCCGTCGTGTGGCAAGCCCGACTACGCCAAGCAGGTCACGGCGGCCGGCTTCGCCCTCAAGGGTACCGGCTGGTATGCCACCGATTTCAAGGGCGGCAACAAGCCTGCGGAATCAAAGCCCGAGGCACCGTCGCACGCGTGCGGCACCAGTGCCTGTCCGGCCTGCCACTGAGGACGCGACCCAACCGGGAAGCGGGCGGTGCAAGCCGCCCGCTTCTTTGTTTTTGATACGCCCCCGATGAAGCGCTATTTCGTCACTGGCTTGTTGATCTGGGTACCCCTCGGCATCACCCTGTGGGTACTCCATCTCCTGATCGGCACGCTCGACCAGAGCCTGACCATTCTGCCGTCGGACTGGCAGCCGGAGGCTTGGATCGGCATGCGCATTCCCGGACTGGGGGTGATTCTTACCCTGGTGGTGATCCTGCTCACCGGCGTGTTCGCCACCAACTTCTTCGGCCAGAAAATCGTCGATTTTTGGGAGCGCCTGCTTATTCGCATCCCGGTCGTGAAGTCCATCTACGGTGGCGTCAAGCAGGTGTCCGACACGCTGCTGTCGGGCAACGGCCACGCGTTCCGCAAGGTGCTGCTGGTGCGCTATCCGCATCCGCAGGCCTGGTCGCTGGCGTTCCAGACCAACGTCCCGGACGAGGTCGCGCGTGCGCTGCCGGACGAGCACGTCGCGGTGTTCATCCCTACCACGCCGAGCCCGGTCAACGGTTTCTATTTTTATGTGAAACGAAGCGAGGTCGTCGAACTGGACGTGTCCGTCGACCGCGCGCTGAAATACATCATCTCGATGGGCGTCGCCTCGGGCGAGGCGCGCACCCTGACTCAATAGGAAAAATCATGCGTACTCACTACTGCGGCGGGGTTTCCGCCGTCGACATCGGCAACAGCGTCACCCTGTGCGGCTGGGCGCACCGCCGGCGCGACCACGGCGGCGTCATCTTCATCGACCTCAGGGACCGCGAGGGCCAGGTGCAGGTGGTGGTCGATCCCGACACCCCGGATGCGTTCAGGCTGGCCGAGGACGTGCGCGCCGAATTCGTGCTGAAGATCGTGGGCAAGGTGAGGCCGCGCCCCGCCGGCACCGAGAACCCCAACCAGGCGACCGGCATGGTCGAGGTGCTGGCGCAGGGCATCGAGATCCTCAACCCTTCGCTCACACCGCCGTTCCAGCTCGACGACGAGACCATCAACGAGAACATCCGCCTGCAGTATCGCTACCTCGACCTGCGCCGCGAGCCGATGCAGAAGAACATGCGTCTGCGTTATCGCGTGTCCAAGCTGATGCGCGACTACCTCGACACCCACGGCTTCATCGAGGTCGAGACGCCGATGCTGACACGCTCCACCCCGGAAGGCGCGCGCGACTACCTGGTGCCGTCCCGCGTGCACGACGGCATGTTCTACGCACTGCCGCAGTCGCCGCAGCTGTTCAAGCAACTGCTGATGGTATCGGGCTTCGATCGCTACTTCCAGATCACCAAGTGCTTCCGCGACGAAGACCTGCGCGCCGACCGCCAGCCCGAGTTCACCCAGGTCGACCTGGAAACCTCGTTCATGGGCGAGGAGGAGATCATGAATCTCGTCGAGGGCATGATCCGCGACATGATGCAGAAGGCGCAGGGCATCGAACTGCCGAATCCCTTCCCGCGCATGACCTATCACGAAGCGATGAACCGCTACGGCTCCGACAAGCCCGACATGCGGGTGACGCTGGACATCGTCGATGTCGGCGATGTGATGAAGGACGTTGCGTTCAAGGTCTTCTCCGGCCCGGCCAGCGATCCGAAAGGCCGCGTCGCCGCGCTGCGCATCCCTGGCGGCGCTGCGCTCACCCGCAGCGAGATCGACGGCTACACCGAATTCGTCAAGATCTACGGCGCCAAGGGCCTCGCCTACATCAAGGTCAACGACGTCAGCCAGTTGAACGAAGCGGGCCTGCAGTCGCCCATCGTCAAGAACCTGTCCGAAGCGTCGCTGAAAGCCGTCATCGAGCGCACCGGCGCGCAGAACGGCGACCTCGTCTTTTTCGGCGCCGACCGCGCCAAGGTGGTGAACGATGCGCTCGGCGCGCTGCGCCTCAAGGTTGGCCATGAGAAGGGCCACCTCGACGGCCGCGCCTGGGCGCCGCTGTGGGTGGTCGATTTCCCCATGTTCGAATACAACGAGGACGAGAACCGCTGGGACGCGCTGCACCATCCCTTCACCGCGCCGAAGGACGGCCACGAGGACTGGCTTGCGACCGATCCGGGCAAGTGCTTGTCGAAAGCCTACGACATGGTACTGAACGGCTGGGAAGTCGGCGGCGGCTCAGTGCGTATCCATCGTGAGGTGGTGCAGGAGAAGGTGTTCGCCGCGCTCAACATCGGCGCCGAGGAACGCCGCGAGAAATTCGGTTTCCTGCTCGACGCCCTGCAGTACGGCGCGCCGCCGCACGGCGGCCTCGCCTTCGGTCTCGATCGCCTGGTCACCCTGATGACCGGCGCCGAGTCCATCCGCGACGTCATCGCCTTCCCCAAGACCCAGCGCGCCTCCTGCCTCATGACCAACGCCCCCAACGTGGTCGACGACAAGCAGTTGCGCGAGCTGCACATCCGCCTGCGCAACCCGGCGGGCAGCGACAAGGCCGCTTGACGCGCGCTCGTAGGAGCGCCGCCCCGGCGCGATTGCCCGCACAGTGCGATTGCCGGCAATCGGCCCGAGGGCGGGCCTCCCACAATTTGGACCCGCGCCGCCTGCGAAGGAATCGAAATGAAATTCGCCGATACCCTGAAAACCCTGCCTGAATTCGCCGGCACCCGGATCGTCCTCACCGATGCCGCCGGCGCCGAGGTCGGCACCATCGCCAACGCGCCCGGCAGCGCCGGGTCGTTTCGCGTGTATGCCTATCTGCTGCAGCAATACGGCGCGATCAACGCAGAGGCCGCGGCCGAGGGGCTGGCCATCTTCGCCGAGCACACCGAGGACGCCAGCCGCCATCCCGGCAAGCATCCCAACATCGACCGCCTCATCGGCCTCATGGCCAGCGGCGCGCCGCTCAACGCCCGCATCGAGTGACCGTCTACAAAATTCCCGTATCCGTGCTGGTCGTCGTCCACACTGCCGACGGCCAGGTGTTGCTGATGGAACGCACCGACGCACCGGGCTTCTGGCAGTCGGTCACCGGCTCGCAGGATCCCGGCGAAACCCTGTTCGAGACTGCCGTCCGCGAACTCCGCGAGGAAACCGGGCTCGACGCCGCCGCCCACGAACTCACTGCCTGGGGCATCGAGACGTGCTACGAAATCTACCCGCGCTGGCGCCACCGCTACGCTCCCGGCGTTACCCACAACACCGAGCACGTATTCGGCCTGAAACTTCCCGTCCCGGCACCGGTCATCCTGGCGCCAGGCGAGCACACCCAGCACTGCTGGCTGCCCTGGCAGGCCGCCGCCGAGCGCTGTTTTTCCCCCAGCAACGCTGCCGCCATTCGCGAGCTACCGGGACGAATATAATTAGACGATATGACCCAACCGATCCAGATCGCCAGCTACAACATCCACAAGGGCCTGTCGCAGTTCAACCGGCGACTGACCGTCCACGAGCTGCGCGAGCGCCTCGGCACCCTCGGGTCGGACATCGTCTTTCTGCAGGAAGTGCAACACAGCCACGGGCTGCGCGCCAGCCGCTTTCAGCACTGGCCGAGCAAACCGCAGCACGAGTTCCTCGCCGGCCACGTCTACACCGACTTTGCCTACGGCAAGAATTGCGTCTACGATACCGGCCACCATGGCAACGCCATCCTGTCGCGCCACAGGATCCTGTCGTGGGAGAACGAGGACATCTCGGCCCATGCCTTCGAAAGCCGGGGCATGTTGCATTGCGAGATCGAGGTGCCGGGTGTCGGTATGCCGGTTCACTGTATCAATGTGCATCTGGCGTTGAATGAGGGCGGACGCCGCCGCCAGCTGGCGATGATCGCAGCGCGTGTGCGCGCCATGGTGCCCGACGACGCGCCACTCATCCTTGCGGGCGATTTCAATGACTGGCGTGTCCGGGTCGGCCGCTATTTCGCGGATGAACTCGGTTTGATGGAGGTGTTCGAAACCCATCATGGCAGGCCCGCTCGTAGCTACCCTTCCATATTTCCCATGTTTCAGCTGGACCGCATCTACGTGCGCCGCTTCAGCATCGAGTCCGCGCACGTCCATACCGGGAATGCGTGGCACCGAATTTCCGACCACGCCGCGCTGACTGCCAAGCTCAGCCCGACGGGCTGACGACGTCGGGGCGCGGACTGCCGCGTCGATGGGTTGACCGGGGCGGATGCGCCTGACAAACGTGCCGCGGGCTCCGATCCTGCGGGGCGGCGGGCGCCCCGCGGCGTGATGAACACGATGTGCCGGCATGACGCGGCTCGGCCCGTAATCGGAAGGAACGACTCCCGCCGTTGTGCTATCGGAGCATTGAGGGCAACCGTCACGTCAATGGACAGGGTAAGCTGCGGTTCATGGAAACGCGCCTGAGAACACGCTTTTTTCGCAGTGTCGAGCTGGTATCGGGCAACCACGTGCGCCTGCTGCAAAGCGGTGTCGAATTCTTTCCCGCGCTGGTTGCGGCACTCGACGCGGCAAAGGTGGAAATCCATGTGGAGACCTATATCTTCAATGCTGATCCGAGCGGTGTGGCGGTGCGTGATGCGCTGATGCGTGCGGCAGGGCGGGGTGTTGTGGTGCGGGTGATGATCGATGGGGTCGGCTCGCGCGATTGGCCGGCTGAATGGCGTGCCGCGCTCGAAACCGCCGGTGCGGAGGTGCTCGTCTATCGGCCCCTCGTCGGCCGCTGGCAAGCCAACCCAAGGAGCCTGCGCCGGTTGCACCGCAAGATTGTGGTCGTCGATGCTCGTGTCGCCTTCCTCGGTGGCATGAATTTCATCGACGACTTCGAGCCGGTTCGTTTTGCCGCCCCTCGGCTCGACTTCAGTGTTGAAGTGCAGGGGCCGCTGCTGGCCGACATCCATCGGAGCGTGCGTCGCCTGTGGCAGTTGGTGGCGCTGACCCGGTTACAACGCAACGACCGGCGCGTCCGCATCGAGCCATCCTGGCCGACCGATGGCCGCACCCGTGCAGCCTTCGTCGTGCGCAACAATTTCGCCCACCGTCACGACATCGAGCGGGTGTACCTCGCGGCACTCGCCCTCGCCCGTCACGATATTGTCATCGCCAATGCCTACTTCCTTCCGGGGCGCCGCTTCCGCACATTGCTCAAGCGTGCCGCGGCGCGCGGTGTACGAGTACGCCTGCTGGTGCAGGGTCATACCGATCACCCCTTCTTCCAGCTTGCTGCACGTGCGCTGTACCGTGAATTGCTCACAGCGGGCGTGGAAATCCACGAGTACCACGCAAGCGAACTGCATGCCAAGGCGGCGTTGGTCGACTGGCATTGGGCCACCGTTGGTTCGAGCAACATCGACCCGTTCAGCCTGTTGCTGGCACGGGAAGCGAATATCGTTGCCGATGACGAGACCTTCGCGCGTGAACTCGGCACCCGCCTCGATACAGCTCTGGCCGGCGCCGAAGCGCTCGCGCCTGCCGACTGGCAACGGCGCCCCTGGCCAGGACGCATCCTTTCATCGCTCGCATACAGTGGTGTACGCGTGGTGCTTGGCATTCTCGGGGCAGGGCGCTGGGCGTAAACGCAACCCAGGCGCTTCCCGGTGGCGGCCCCTAACGCATCCCGGGCAGCATCCCCTTCATGCCACGCATCATCTTGCCGAGCCCGCCTTTGCCCATGCGCTTCATCATCTTCTGCGCCTGCTCGAACTGGCTCAACAGCTTGTTGACCTCCTGCACCTGGACCCCGGCGCCGGCGGCGATGCGGCGCTTGCGGCTGGCCTTGATGAGCTCGGGCTTGCGCCGTTCGAGCGGGGTCATGCTGTTGATGATGCCCTCGACGCGGTTCATCGCCTTCTCGTCGGCGCCCGCGGGGATCGCCATCTGGCCGGCCCCGGGCAGCTTGTCGAGCAGTGCGGAGAGCCCACCCATCTTCCGCATCTGCTGGATCTGCGCCTTGAAGTCCTCGAGGTCGAAGTCCTTGCCTTTCTTGACCTTGTCGGCGAGCTTCTTCGCCTCGGCGAGATCGACCGAGGCCTGTGCCTGCTCGATCAGCGAGAGCACATCGCCCATGCCGAGGATGCGTTGTGCCATGCGCTCGGGGTGGAACGGTTCGAGGCCGTCGGGTTTTTCGCCGACGCCGACGAACTTGAGCGGCTTGCCGGTGACCTGACGCACCGACAGCGCAGCGCCGCCGCGGGCATCGCCGTCGAGCTTGGTCAGCACCACCCCGGTGAGCGGCAGGGCCTCGTTGAAGGCCTTGGCGACGTTGACCGCGTCCTGGCCCTGCATGGCGTCGACCACGAACAGCGTCTCGACCGGCTTGACCGTGGCGTGCAACGCCTGGATCTCCTTCATCATCGCCTCGTCGATCGCCAGCCGGCCGGCGGTGTCGACGATGAGGACGTCGTAGAACTGGCGGCGCGCGTGCTCCTGGGCGGCGCGCGCGATTGCTACCGGGTCGCGCGTGTCGCCGGCCTCGAAGAAGTCGACGCCGAGCTGGTGGCCGAGCTGGCGCAGTTGGTCGATGGCGGCCGGGCGGTAGACGTCGGCCGAGGTGAGCAGCACCTTCTTCTTGCGCTGCTTCAGGAGGCGCGCCAGCTTGCCGCTGGTGGTGGTCTTGCCCGAACCCTGCAGGCCGGCCATGAGGATCACGGCGGGCGGGGCGGCGGCGAGGTCGAGTTCGGCGTTTTCGCCGCCCATCAGGCGGGTGAGTTCCTCGTGGACGATGCCGATCAGCGCCTGCCCCGGCGACAGGCTGGCGAGCACTTCCTGGCCGAGCGCGCGGGCCTTCACGGCATCGATGAAGCTCTTGACCACCGGCAGCGCAACGTCGGCCTCGAGCAGCGCCATGCGCACCTGGCGCAGGGTGTCCTGCACGTTGGCTTCGGTGATGCGGGCTTGGCCACGCAGGGATTTGACGACGCCGGCGAGGCGCCCGCTGAGGTTATCGAACATGGTTTCCTTGTTGCCGCCCGGGGCGGCATGGATAATGAAGCGGTCTGAACAGGCTTGCTATTTTAACGAATGTCCCCGTTGATGCTGGTTATCCTCTGCGTGAGCGCGCTTTATGGCTGGATGGCCTGGTGCCTGTGGCGCGTGCCGGATGCACGCTCGGTGCGCACACTCATGCCGCTGGCGCTGTTGGCGCACGGCGCACTCAACTTCCATATGGTGCTGGGGCAGGGCGATATCCGCCTCGGCTTCGGTAGTTCGTTGTCGACCGTCGTGTGGTTGACGGCACTCGTGTACTGGCTGGCGAGCTACGGTGCGCCGCTGGTTCGACCACAGGCCTGGATCAGCGCGCTGGCGGCGGTCTCGGTGCTGCTCGCAGCCCCGTTTTCCGCCACGCATGTCGTTCCCAACTCGCAGTCGCTGGCGTTGCGCGCGCATTTGGTGGTGGCCTTCCTCGCCTACGGCCTCTTGACGGTGGCCGCGCTACATGCCGTGCTGATGACAATCCTGGAGAAACGATTGCACCGCGGCGGCCTGCTGCAGGAGGGCACGCCGCCGCTGTTGACGCTGGAGGCGATGCTGTTCCGGACCATAGGCGTGGGGTTTGCCCTGCTGACACTGGCGCTCTTCAGCGGCATCTTCTTTTCGGAAGTGATTTTCGGAATTCCGTTGCAGTTTTCCCACAAGGTCGTGTTCGGCATCCTCTCATGGCTGGTGTTCGGCGGCCTGCTGCTGGGACGGCATTACCGCGGCTGGCGCGGGCGCACGGCACTGGTGTGGACGATCACGGGATTCACCCTGCTGTTGCTGGCTTACCTTGGCACGCAGTTCGTGCTGGAGGTGCTGCTCCACCGCTGAACGATCGTTCGTCCGGGGCGCACAATTCGGGAACCTCTCGTGGAATCCTTGTCCATCGGCACCTTGTTCGGCATGCTCGCGGGCCTGCTGTTCCTGTCGGCGTGCTTTTCAGCGTCCGAGACCGCAATGATGGCGATCAACCGCTACCGCCTGCGGCACGCCGCCGAGCAGGGTCAGCGCGGGGCGATCATCACGCTGGCCCTGCTGAACCAGACCGACAAGCTTCTGGGCGTCATCCTGCTCGGCAACAATCTGGTCAATATCGCGGCGGCGACGCTGGCAACGATCATCTCCATCCGTCTGTTTGGTGATTCGGACGTCGCACTTTCATTGGCGACCCTGCTGCTGACGTTCCTGATCCTGGTGTTCAGCGAGGTTACGCCCAAGGTGATCGGGGCATCGTTTCCCGAGCGGGTCGCGTATCCGGCGGGATTCGTGCTGATGCCGATGCTGAAGCTGGCGTATCCCGTCGTCTGGTTCGTCAACCTGTTCGTACAGGGCATCCTCAGGGTGCTGCATATCAAGCCACCCGAGGCCGGGCAGGGGGTGAGCCTGGGTCTCGAGGAATTGCGCACCATCGTGCTGGAATCCTCCGGAAGATTGCCGCACGAACACCATCGCATCCTGACCAACCTGCTCGACCTGGAAGATCTGACGGTCGACGACGTGATGACCCCGCGCAGCCAGATCGAGATGATCGACATCGAGGACGACCCCGAGCGCCTGCGCCAGCAGATCGCCACGAGTCACCATACCCGGCTGGTGGTGGTCGAAGGTTCCGCGGATCATCTGCTGGGTGTGTTGCACATTCGACGCGTCCTGCACACGCTTGCCGGCGAGGAACTCGATATTGCGACGCTGAAGGAAAATCTGGAGGTTCCCTATTTTGTCCCGGCCGGCACCCCGCTGTTCACCCAGCTGCGCAATTTCCAGCGCAGCCGCCGGCGTCTGGCGCTCGTGGTGGACGAATACGGCGAACTGCAGGGCCTGGTGACGCTGGAGGATCTGCTGGAGGAGATGGTCGGCGAGTTCACCACGCAGGCGCCGGCGGACATGGGCTACCTGCGACAGGACGAAGACGGTAGCTGGCTGGTGGAAGGGTCGGTACCGTTGCGCCAGTTGAACCGCAAGCTGGGACTGGATTTTCCGGTTGACGGTCCGAAGACGCTCAATGGCCTCCTGCTGGAGCAGTTCGAGGAT
This sequence comes from Thiobacillus sp., assembly GCF_024708915.1. The sequence continues at coordinate 7,663 of NZ_JANJXQ010000033.1, read as the reverse complement.
ATTCCCGAGGCGGGCGTGAGCCTCAAACTGGGTGAGATCCCGGTGGAAATCGTGCAGACCCAGGATCGTGCGGTGCGCATCGCGCGTATCTACGTGCCGGCGTCTCAGGAAGTGTTGTCCGGAGAGACCTCAACTTAGTCGAAATATCGCCGTTAAGGGCTCTGATCCCCGTCCCGAACGGGGGGCATCCAAAGCAGAACAGGGTTGGATCAACATGGCTGCAGTGACGAATATCAATCTAACCGGCCTGGCGCGCGCCATGGTCAACCGGGGTTGGCTTTCCGAGGAAGACGCGGAGGGCGTGTGGAAACGCGCTTCTCAGGCGGGCGATTCGTTCGTGACCGAACTCCTCAAGGGGCGGCGTTTCAAGGCGGACCAAATCGCCGAATTCGCCGCCGGGTCCTTCGGCTTTCCCTATCTGGATCTCGGGGCGATGGACCCGGAGAGTCTGCCACAGGGTCTGCTCGATGCGAAGTTCGTGCAGAAGCGGCGGGTCATCGCGCTCTACCAGCGCGGCAGCAAGCTTTATGTAGCAACCTCCGACCCGACCCATCTGCAGGCGCTGGATGAAGTCAAGTTCCAGACTGGCCAAGCGGTGGAGCCGGTGGTGGTCGAGGACGACAAGCTCGGCAAGCTGATCGACCGGTTGGTCGAGGCGGCGGACAACACGATGGCCGTGATGAACGCCGAGGACCTCAACCTCGACTTCAGCGACGAGGAGGCCGCGGACTCCCAGCCGGACGCGGGTGGCATCGATATCGATGACGCCCCGGTGGTGCGCTATCTGCAGAAGATCATGCTTGACGCCATCAACCAGGGGGCGTCCGACATCCACTTCGAACCCTACGAGAAATACTACCGCATTCGATACCGCCGTGACGGCATCCTGTTCGAGGTGGCCCAGCCGCCAATGGCGATCAAGGACAAGGTGGCGTCGCGCATCAAGGTGCTGTCGCGTCTGGATATTTCGGAAAAGCGGGTGCCGCAGGACGGCCGCATGAAGCTTGTGCTGTCGAAGAGCCGCGCCATTGATTTTCGGGTCAGCACGTTGCCGACGCTGTACGGTGAAAAGATCGTCATGCGTATCCTGGACCCTACCAGTGCCCAATTGGGCATCGAGGCGCTGGGTTACGAAGCGTGGCAAAAGGAGTTGCTGCTGAGTGCCGTGCAGCGCCCCTATGGCATGGTGCTGGTGACCGGCCCGACCGGCTCCGGCAAGACGGTTTCGCTCTACACCTGCCTCAACATCCTCAATAAGCCCGACGTCAACATCTCGACCGCGGAAGATCCGGCAGAAATCCAGCTGCCCGGGATCAACCAGGTCAACGTCAACGACAAGGCGGGCCTCACCTTTTCGGCCGCACTGAGATCCTTCCTGCGGCAGGATCCGGATGTCATCATGGTTGGCGAAATTCGCGATCTCGAAACGGCCGACATCGCGATCAAGGCAGCGCAGACCGGTCACATGGTGATGTCGACGCTGCATACCAACGATGCGCCGGGAACACTTACCCGACTGCTGAACATGGGCGTCGCCCCATTCAACGTCGCCTCTTCGGTCATTCTCATCACCGCGCAGCGTCTCGGGCGGCGCCTGTGTTCCTGCAAACAGCCCGCCGACATCCCGGAAGAAGCGCTGCTGGCGGCCGGTTTTACTGCGGACCAGCTGGACGGTACGTGGCAGCCCTACAAGGCTGTGGGTTGTGAAATATGCAACGGCACGGGCTACAAGGGGCGGGTCGGTATCTACCAGGTGATGCCGATCACCGATGCCATGACGCGCATCATCCTCAAGGGCGGCAACGAGGCCGATATTGCCGACCAGGCCAGGCGGGAGGGCGTGCTGGACCTCCGGCAGGCGGGCCTGCTCAAGGTAAAAGCCGGTCTCACCTCGCTGGAAGAGGTCGAGGCCGTCACCAACATGTAAGGGAAAACCCGTATGGCTACAGCGGCAAAGGCAGTCAAGGAGGCGACCTTCCTCTGGGAAGGCATGGACAAGCGTGGCAAGAAGGTGAAGGGCCAGATGTCCGCGGGCGGCGAGGCCGTGGTCAACGCCCAGCTGCGCAAGCAGGGCATCACCGTCACCAAGGTGAAGAAGCAGAGCAGCCTCTTCGGTGGCGGGAGCAAGCGCATCACCGACAAGGACGTCACCCTGTTCACCCGCCAGCTTGCCACCATGATGAAGGCCGGCGTGCCGCTGCTACAGTCCTTCGAAATCGTCGCGCGCGGCCATTCCAACCCGTCGATGCAGCGCCTGCTGCTGGAGATCAAGGCCGACATCGAGAAGGGCAGCAGCCTCACCCAGGCCTTCGGGCGCCATCCGCTGTACTTCGATACCCTGTTCTGCAACCTTGTTGGCGCGGGTGAGGCGGCCGGTATCCTCGAAGGCGTGCTGGAGCGCCTGGCGGTGTACAAGGAAAAAATCCTCGCCATCAAGAGCAAGATCAAGTCGGCGCTGTTCTACCCCGTTTCCATTATCGTGGTGGCGTTTGTCATCACCGCCGTGATCATGATTTTCGTGATTCCGGCGTTCAAGGACTTGTTCAGCAGCTTTGGCGCCGACCTGCCGGGGCCGACCCTGGTGGTGATGGCGATCTCGGATTTCTTCGTCCAGTGGTGGTGGGCGATTTTCGGTGTCATCGGCGGCAGCATCTATGCCTTGCTGCAGGCATGGAAACGCTCGCGCAAGGTGCAGATGTTCATGGACCGGGTGATGCTCAAATTACCGATTTTTGGCGCAGTGATCGAAAAAGCCACCATCGCGCGCTGGACCCGCACCCTGGCCACCATGTTCGCCGCCGGCGTGCCGCTGGTCGAAGCGCTGGAATCGGTGGGCGGGGCATCGGGCAACCAGGTATTCGTCGAGGCGACCAATAAAATCCGTGGCGAAGTATCGACCGGCACGGCGCTGACGGTGGCAATGCAGAACTCCGACCGGTTTCCCAATATGGTGCTGCAGATGGCTGCCATCGGCGAAGAGTCCGGAGCGCTCGATTCCATGCTGGGCAAGGTGGCCGATTTCTACGAGGCTGAAGTGGATGACGCGGTCGAAGCGCTGTCCAGCCTGATGGAACCAATCATCATGGTGGTGCTGGGCACGCTGATCGGCGGCATGGTGATCGCCATGTACCTGCCGATCTTCAAGATGGGCTCGGTCGTCTGATGGCGTTGCTGCATGTCGAACCAGCCCTGTTCACCGGGCTGGTTTTTTTATTCAGCTTGCTGGTCGGCAGCTTTCTCAACGTCGCCATCCATCGGCTGCCCAGAATGATGGAGGCCGAATGGCATGCGCAGTGCGCCGAACTGCGCGGCGAGCCCGTTCCGGATGCGCCGCGCTACAACCTGTGGCTGCCGCGTTCGGCCTGCCCGCAGTGCGGCCATCCGATCACGGCGCTGGAAAACATTCCGCTGTTGTCGTGGCTGTGGTTGCGCGGCCGCTGCTCGGCCTGCCGCGCGCCGATCGGCGCGCGTTATCCGCTGGTGGAACTGCTTACCGCGCTGCTGTCGGCGGCGGTCGCCTGGAAATGGGGTGCGAGCGTGCAAACCGTGGGCGCGCTGCTCATGGTGTGGGCGCTGATCGCACTGGCTTTCATCGACCTCGACACGACCTTGCTGCCCGACAGTCTCACCCTGCCGCTGCTGTGGCTGGGGCTGCTGTTCAATCTGGGCGGGCATTTCGCCAGCCTGCCGGATGCGGTCGTCGGCGCCATGGCCGGCTATCTGGTGCTGTGGCTGGTGTACTGGCTGTTCAAGCTCGCCACCGGCAAGGACGGGATGGGTTACGGCGACTTCAAGCTGCTGGCGGCCATCGGCGCCTGGCTGGGGTGGCAGATGCTGCCGGTCACGCTGTTGCTGTCTTCCGTCGTCGGCGCGGCGGTCGGCATCGCGATGATCGTGCTGGTGAAGCATGACCGGCGCGTGCCGATTCCGTTCGGTCCGTATCTGGCCGGAGGCGGGCTGGTGGCGCTGTTCTTCGGCGCGGACCTGACGCAGGCCTACCTCGGGCAATTCTGATGTTCACGGTTGGCCTCACCGGCGGCATCGGTTCGGGGAAATCGACCGTTGCCGACTGCTTCGCCGCTCATGGCGTTCCGGTGATCGATACGGATGTCATTGCCCGCGAGCTGACTGCGCCTGGCGGCGCGGCGCTGGAGGCGATCCGCGCGGCTTTCGGCGCAACGGTGATGCAGGCGGACGGCGGCCTGGATCGCGCTGCCCTGCGTCGGCGCGTCTTCGCCGATGCCGCCGACCGGCGCCGGCTCGAAACCATTCTGCATCCGCGCATTCGGCGTGCGGTGGAGCAGGCGCACGCGGCACTCACCGCCTCCTATGCCCTGATCGTGATCCCCCTGCTGGTGGAAACCGGCGGCTACCGCGACCTGCTGAACCGCGTGCTGGTGGTCGATTGCCCCGAAGAACTGCAGATGGCACGGACGATGGCGCGCAGCGGGCTCGCCCATGACGAGGTGGCGGCCATACTCGCAGCGCAGGCCGGGCGCGCCGAGCGCCTGGCGGCGGCGGACGATGTGATCGTCAACACGGCTTCGCCCGAGGCATTGCGCAGCCAGGTGGCAGCGCTGCACCGGCGTTATCAAGCGCTCGCAAGTGCGCCGCCGCCTTGATTTTCCGCCCGGATCGGCGACAATCGGCCGATTGAAACCAACGCGTGCGGCGTGATCCATTACGAATATCCCCTCAGCGAACGCATCCGCACCCTGCTGCGGCTGGAAGATTTGTTCGACCGCTTCGATGCCTATGCCGCGTCGCCCGACCGGCACGCGCATCACGCGGCCCTGCTGACGCTGTTTGAAATGGCGGAAGTGGCGGCGCGCGCCGACCTCAAATCCGACCTGTTGCAGGAGCTGGACCGGCAAAAATCCGTGCTGGCCGCGCTGCGCGGCAATCCCCGCGTCCAGGACCGTACCCTGGAAACCGTGCTGGCGGCGATCGAGGCCGCCCACCATGGCATGTATCAACTGCCAGGCAAGGTGGGTCAGCATTTGCGCGAAGACGACTGGCTGATGACCGTCAAGCAGCGTGCGGCCATTCCGGGCGGGATGTGCGAATTCGATCTGCCGTCCTACCACCACTGGCTGCACCAGCCGGCCGCGGAGCGGGCAGGTCATTTGCAACGCTGGCTGGCGCCGTTCTCGTCCATTCGCGCGGCGGTCGACATCGTGCTCGGCTTGCTGCGCGACAGCGGCCAGCCCGAACTGCAGCATGTCGAGCACGGACATTACCAGCGCATGCTGGAATCGCGTAACCCGCAGCTGATCCGTGTCACCCTGATCGACACCCTGCCGTGCGTACCCGAGATTTCGGCCAACAAGTACATGCTCAACATCCGCTTCGTGCATGCCGGGGCAGGACAGATGCGCACCTGCACCGATCAGCCGATCGACTTCGATCTGACTTTCTGCACCCTGTGAAACCGTCCCCCAAGCCGCCTGTCGTGAGCTGTCCGATCTGCGGCGCCGCCGTCAGCTGGACGGCGGCGAGCCGCTGGAAACCATTCTGCAGCGAACGCTGCAAGCTGATCGACCTGGGGCAGTGGGCGACCGAAAAATACCGGGTGCCCGCCGAAGAAGAGCAGGAGCCGGAGGACGGGGCGCCGCCAACACAGTGACGGCGCTCCCCGTTGCGGTCATTTCTTGTAAGTCTTGACGCCGGATTCGGTTCCCAGCAGCAGCACGTCCGCGCCGCGCCGCGCAAACAGGCCGTTGGTGACCACGCCGACGATGTGGTTGAGTGCCGCTTCCAGCGATACCGGGTCGACGATCGACAGGCCGTACACGTCGAGAATGAGGTTGCCGTTGTCGGTGGTGAAGCCTTCGCGCAGGCGTGGCTGGCCGCCGAGTTTCACCAGCTCGCGCGCCACGTAGGAACGCGCCATCGGGATCACTTCGACCGGCAGCGGAAATTTGCCGAGTACCCCGACCAGCTTGCTTTCGTCGGCAATGCAGATGAACTGCTTGCTGCAGGCGGCGACGATTTTTTCGCGCGTCAGCGCACCGCCGCCGCCCTTGATCATGGCGAAGTGCTCGGTGATTTCGTCGGCGCCGTCGACGTAGATTTCGAGTTCGCCGACGCTGTTGAGGTCGAGCACCTGGATGCCGTGGCTTTTCAGGCGTGCCGCCGTCGCTTCCGAACTGGCCACCGCGCCGTCGATGCGGCCCTTGACGTCGGCCAGCGCGTCGATGAAATAGTTGGCGGTCGAGCCGGTGCCCACCCCGATGATGCCGCCGTGGGCATACTCCACCGCGGCACGCGCCACGGCTTGCTTCATTTCGTCTTGTGTCATGATGTTTTCGTCATTTGGTCGCAGCCCGCTAAGATAGCGGCATCTCCCCCTTTTTTCAAACCTCGCACCCGCCGCCATGAGCCAACCCGTCGATTATCTCGAACGCATCCTGACCTCGCGCGTCTACGACGTGTCGGTGGAGTCGCCGCTCGAGGTGGCCCACAACCTGTCGCACCGCCTCAACAACCGGATCCTGTTGAAGCGGGAAGACCTGCAGCCGGTGTTTTCTTTCAAGTGCCGCGGCGCCTACAACAAAATGGCGAAGCTTGCGCAGGCCCAGCTGGCGCGCGGCGTGGTGGCGGCATCGGCCGGCAACCACGCGCAGGGGGTGGCGCTGGCGGCGCAAAAGCTTGGCGTGACGGCGACCATCGTGATGCCGGCGACCACGCCCAGAATCAAGGTCGATGCGGTGGCGGCGCGCGGCGCGCAGGTGATTCTGCACGGCGACAACTATGACGAAGCCTGCGATCACGCCATCCTCCTTGCCAAGGAAGCCAAGGCCACCTTTGTCCATCCCTACGACGATCCGGATGTGATCGCCGGGCAGGGCACGGTGGCGATGGAGCTGCTGCGCCAGCATCCCGGCCCGATTCATTCGGTCTACATCCCGGTCGGCGGTGGCGGTCTGATTGCCGGCATGGCGGCGTACATCAAGCGGCTGCGGCCGGAAATCAGGATCGTCGGCGTCGAACCCGAAGACGCCGACGCGATGGCGCGCTCGCTGTGCAAGGGCAAGCGCATCACGCTGCCGCGCGTGGGTATTTTTGCCGACGGCGTGGCGGTAAAAACAGTCGGCAAGGAAACCTTCCGGCTGTCGCAGCTGTATGTCGACGAAATCATCCGCGTCAACAATGACGCCATCTGCGCGGCGATCAAGGACGTCTTCGAAGACACCCGCTCGATTCTGGAACCGGCCGGCGCCCTGTCTGTCGCCGGGATGAAAGCGGCAATCGCCGGCGACAAGCTCAAGGGCAAAACGCTGGTCGCGGTGGCCTCCGGCGCCAACATGAACTTCGATCGCCTGCGCCACATCGCCGAGCGCGCTGAGCTGGGCGAAAAACGCGAGGCGGTACTGGCGGTCACCATCCCCGAGACGCCGGGCAGCTTCAAGACCTTTTGCGGCCTGCTGGGCGCACGCAACATCACCGAATTCAACTATCGTTATTCCGACCCCAGGATGGCGCGCGTATTCGTCGGACTGTCGGTGCCGGGGGCGGGCGAGGGCGCGCGCGTGGTCGAACTGTTGCAGCGGCATGGCCTGGAGGCGATCGACCTGACCGACAATGAAATGGCCAAGCTGCACGTCCGCCACCTGGTCGGCGGGCGCGCCCCCGAGGCCGTCAACGAAGTGCTGTACCGCTT
>NZ_JANJXQ010000138.1 GCF_024708915.1 Thiobacillus sp. | reverse complement strand
TTGCCGATTTATCGGCTTTACAACCACGGCCTACCCCTTGCGGGTGGGCGACATAGCCGGCTCTATGGCAACGACGAGCAACGCCGCCATGCGGAAAAAGACGCCGTTTCATGTTGCGATATTTCTGAGTCACGACACTAGAGCAAGCTGCGGACGGGGGCGCCTGTGGCCTCCGTCACAGGGTGCTAAAATGCCACGTTTTTCCCGCATTTCAGGACACCTCCGTGCTTACCGCCTCCAGCATCACTCTGCAATTTGCCGCCAAACCCCTGTTTGAGAACGTCAACGTCAAGTTCGGCGACGGCAACCGCTACGGCCTGATCGGTGCCAACGGCTGCGGCAAGTCGACCTTCATGAAAATCCTCGCGGGCGAGCTGGAGCCGACCGCCGGCAACGTCTCGCTCGACCCCGGCGAACGCATGGCCTGGCTGCGCCAGGACCAGTTCGGCTATGAAGAGCAGCGCGTGCTCGACGTGGTGCTGCAGGGCCACGCCGAGATGTGGAAGGTGATGCAGGAAAAGGACGCCATCTACATGAACCCGGAGGCGAGCGAGGAAGATTACCTGCACGCCGCCGAACTGGAAGCCAGATTCGGCGAGATGGGCGGCTACGACGCCGAGGCGCGCGCCGGTCAATTGCTGCTCGGCGTCGGCATCCCCACCGAACAGCACAACGGCCCGATGAGCCAGATTGCGCCCGGCTTCAAGCTGCGCGTGCTGCTGACGCAGGCGCTGTTCTCCAACCCCGACATCCTGCTGCTCGACGAACCGACCAACAACCTCGACATCAATACCATCCGCTGGCTGGAGAACGTGCTGAACGAGAGCAACGCCACCATCATCGTCATCTCGCACGACCGCCACTTCCTGAACCAGGTCTGTACCCACATGGCAGACCTCGACTTCGGCACCATCAAGGTCTATCCGGGCAACTACGACGACTACATGCTGGCCTCGACCCAGGCCAAGGAACGCCAGGCCAGCGCCAACGCCAAGGCCAAGGACAAGGTGGCCGAACTGCAGGAATTCGTGCGCCGCTTCTCGGCCAACAAGTCGAAGGCGCGCCAGGCCACCAGCCGCATGAAGATGATCGACAAGATCAAGATCGAGGACTTCAAGCCGAGTTCGCGGCAGAACCCCTACATCCGCTTTGAACCCGAGAAGGCGCTGCACCGCCGCGCGCTCGAGGTCGAGAATCTCAAGTTCGGCTACGACGGCTCGCCGCTGTTCACCAACCTCGGCTTTTCATTGGAAGCCGGCGAAAAAATGGCCGTCATCGGCGGCAACGGCGTCGGCAAATCCACGCTGATGAAGCTGTTGATGGGCGAACTGACGCCGCAGTTCGGCGAGATTCGCTGGAGCGAAAACGCCAGCGTCGGCTATTTCTCGCAGGACCACGTCGCCGACTTCGACAGCGACAAGAACCTCACCGACTGGATGCATCAGTGGACGCAGCCCGGCGACGACGAGCAGGTGCTGCGCGGCATCCTCGGCCGGCTGCTGTTCTCCGGCGACGACGTCAAGAAATCGGTGCGCGTGCTGTCCGGCGGCGAGAAAGGCCGCATGCTCTACGGCAAGCTGATGCTCGGCCGCCACAACGTGCTGGTGATGGACGAGCCGACCAACCACATGGACATGGAATCGATCGAGTCGCTGAACCTCGCGCTCGATCTGTTCAAGGGCACGCTGATCTTCGTCTCGCACGACCGTCAGTTCGTTTCCAGCCTGGCCACCCGCATCCTCGAAATCACGCCGGAAGGCGTCGAATTCTACATGGGCGGCTACGACGAATACCTGCATTCGAAGGGGCTTGAGTAAACCTTTTTGTCCGCGAAGGACGCGAAGGGGCGCGAAGAAAACCTGAAACATTTTGAAGTGATTTTGAATTTCTTCGCGGTTCTTCGCGCCCTTTATGCCCTCTGGGTATTCGCGGATAGATTTTCCCTGGAGCCAGCATGAACGAAGTCGTCGTCATCGGTCTCGGCCAGCTCGGCCGCGTGTTTGCCGGCGGCCTGCTGCGTGCCGGACACACGGTCGTTCCACTCAACCGCGGCGACGACATGGCTGCACTGGCACACGCCCACCCCGCGCCGGCGCTGGTGCTGGTGGCGGTCGCCGAGAACGACCTGCACGCTGTACTGGCGGCGCTGCCCGAGGTCTGGAAACCGCGCGCCGCGTTGATCCAGAACGAGCTGCTCCCGCGCGACTGGCAGGCGCACGGCTACAGCGACCCCACGGTGATCTCGGTGTGGTTCGAGAAGAAGAAGGGCATCGACGCCAGGCCGCTGATCGCATCCCCCGTCGCCGGCCCCGGCGCCGCGCTGTTGTGCCGCGCGCTCACTGCCATCGAACTGCCGTGCCGCGAAGTCGCATTGGGCGACGAACTGCTGTTCGAACTGGTAAGGAAGAACGTCTACATCCTCACCACCAACCTCGCCGGGCTGAAAACCGGCGGCACCGTATCGCAGCTGTGGACGCAGCACGAAGCTTTCGCGCGCCAGGTGGCGAACGCGGTGATCGACATCCAGGACGCGCTCAGCGGCGCGCAACATGATCGCGACGCGCTGATCGCCGGCATGCTCGAAGCCTTCGACGGCGACCCCGATCACGGCTGCACCGGACGCTCTGCGCCGGCGCGGCTGGCGCGCGCAATCGGGCACGCGGACAAGTTCGGGCTGGATGTGCCCGTCCTGCGGGCATTGGCGGGCTGAGCCGCGCCCCGGGCAATCAGATTGCGCGGCCCTTGGGGCTTTTCTCGTCGCCGCCGACTACGCCCGCATGATCGAACGGCAGCCAGCGGGACGAGCGGTCGGTTTTGACGCGGCCCTTGATGCGATAGGGCACCCCCTGCTTCAGCGATTCCGGCGGCAGGGTCTTGATCTGCTGGATCAGATTCTTCGACTGCATGATCGCGTCCACCCGCAACACCGTGCTGGACGTCGCCGCAATCAGCGTCGGCACACGCGACAGCCCCTGGGCAAACGGACGCCCGTTCACCTCCAGCTCGAAATCCAGCGCCTCGATATTCAGCGCGAAATCGTTCGGATTGCTGACCCGCAAGCCCACGTCGAAGTGCTGCTCGAACAGGCCGAGGCTCTTGACGTCGACTTCGGCGACGCTCACCTTGGGGGCGACGGCGTTCAGCGGCAGGCCGGTACAGGCGGCGAGGCCGAGCGCGAGAAACAGAACGAGCAGACGCTGCAACATGGAAAGCCTATCGAATCTGCGCCAGCAACTGGGCGGTCATGCGCGCGGCTTGCGCCACGTAGCCGCTGCCGAACAGGTTGGCGTGGTTGAGAATGTGGTAAAGATTGTAGAGCGTTTTGCGCGCCGCATAACCGGGGTCGAGCGGCCAGGCCGCGCGGTAGGCGGCGTAAAAATCCGCTGCGAAACCACCGAACAGTTCGCTCATCGCGAGGTCGCATTCGCGGTCGCCGACATAGATCGCCGGATCGAAAATCACCGGCGTCCCATCGGCGAGGTAGCCGTGATTGCCGCCCCACAGATCGCCATGCAGCAGCGAGGGGGCGGGCGCATAGCCGTCGAAGAAGGCGTCGAGGCAGGCGAGCAATCTCTCGCCGTCCCGCTGCAGCGCGCCGCCGTAGCCGTTCTGCGCCGCCAGCTCCAGCTGGTAGCCGAGCCGTCCGTCGCGCCAGAACGCGATCCAGTCGCGCGCCCAGCCGTTGCGCTGCGGCGTGCTGCCGATCCAGTTGTCGTGCGCCCAGCCGAATCGGGGCTGCGGCACGCGGTGCTGCTGCGCCAGCCGTTCGCCCAGCCGGGCGGCATCGCCGCTGCCGTGCAGGTCCAGATACTCCAGCACCAGAAAGGCCTGGCCCGCCGCCGCGCCCGTGCACAGCGGCTGCGGCACCCGCACGCCCTGCGCCGCGGCGAGCGCGCGCAGCGCAGCCGCTTCGGCCTCGAACATCGGCAAGCATTGCGCTCGATTCGCCTTGACGAAATAGCGGCGCGCACCGTCGCTCATGCCGAAGGCCTGGTTGATATCGCCGCCGCCAACCGGGCTCAGCATGGTCGCCGCGAACGGCGTACCGGTGGCGGCACCGATCGCTTCGGCAACGGCGGCAGCGAGCGTCATGCGGGCAGCGCCCAAACAAAACGCGCCCCGCAGGGCGCGCTGGGCCAGGCTCGGCGGACGCGCATCGCGGCTTACTTCCCTTTGGGGCGCTGCTCGAACATTTTGGCGATGCCGGGGTCGCGCGAGGCGCCAGCGGCTTCCATCCGTCCGAGGTACTCGTCCCACAGGACGGCCTGATTGGTGCCGAGGTCGTGGAGATACTCCCAGGAATAGATCCCGGTGTTGTGGCCGTCGGAAAAAAAGAAATTGATGCCGTAGAGGCCGACCGGCTCGGCGGCATTGATCAGCACGTCGCGCTTGCCGACCTGCAGCACCTCCTGGCCGGGACCGTGGCCGCGCACTTCGGCGGACGGCGAGTAGACGCGCAGGAATTCGAACGGCAGTTCGAACCGCGCGCCGTCGGTAAACGCAATTTCAAGCTTGCGTGAAGCCTGGTGGAGCTTGATGTCGGTGGGAGTGGGAATGGTCATGATCGCGAAACCTTCAGGGATACAGGCGCATAAGTTTACCCGCGCTTCGCATGGCGGCAAGATCAATCGTAATGAACCCGCTCCTTTTCACGCGGGTTCTCGTACAGAGATTGCCGCCAGGGCGATCGGCCCAGGGCAGGGTCGGTAAAACGCGTCAACAGCGGGTTGCCGCCCCGCTGCTGCCAGGTTTCCAGATCCGGTCCGGTGTACTGACACCACGACTGAGGCGTTTCGTATAGCGTGAGCCGGCTCAACCCCGGAAGAAAATCGATCAACTGCTCCCAGATGAAAACGCTGAGCAGTTCGGTCGTCGAACGCCAGGCCAGTTCAGGGTTAGCGTAATTGAGCGTGTGATGGTCGAAGCATTCGACGACGCGCTTGTTTACCACCCGCTTGAGGTAGCCGTAGTCCAGTACGCAGCCCGTGACCGGGTCGATGGTGTCGCTTACCGTTACGTGCAGGACGTAACGCCCGCCATGCAGGTTGCTGCATTTCGCGGGGTGGTCGGTCAGGAAGTGGGCGGAGTCGAACACCACTTCCTTGCTGACGGCGACGGCGGGGGTTCGGGGGTGGAAGCGCTGCCAGACGCCGGGCATGGCTTCCAGTTCCTGGCGCAGGCCGTCCAGCAGCCTGGCCGCATCGGCGCGGGTTTGCGTGCGCAGCAGGGGCGTGCCGGCATCCAGGCGGCAGGTGGCCGCAAGCAGTTCGCGCGAGAAATATTCGGCGGTATCGTCGGCCTCATCGGCGGAATCGAACGGCATGAACAGGTAGCCGGCATGCAGCTCACCCGCATGGGCCAGATAGGTGGCGTATTTCAAACGCCGTTCCGACGCCAGACATCCGGCCGACAGACAGGGGGAAGACAGATTTCCGCACAGCGCCGCAAGCTGGTTACTCGCAACGACCCGGTGCGCGTCGGCGGCGTACTGGTAGGCTTGGTGGAACCGGAATCCGTAGGGGGCGAGCTGGGCCATGTCCCAGAACAGCAGGTCCAGCCATGCGACTTCGCCGCTGATGTGGCATTGCGAACCGGCTTTGCGCACGCGGCCGGCCAGCTGCAGGCCTGCCAGCACCGCGCCTGCCGCTTCGTTCGGCCCGGCTGCAGGCATGCGCGGCAACTCGGCGTCGGCGATGCCGGCGCCGAGCCTGTCCGGACTCAGCAGCAGATCGAGCGGCAGGGCATGGCGCAGCGCGTATTCCTGCAACGTCAGGCCGCAGCACCCCAGCAGGTGACGGGTGTCCAGCTCGGCCACGCTGGCGCCGCATTCCTTGCAGTTCACGCAGCGCCTCCGCGGCTGCACGGCGCTGCGAACAGCCGCCCGCCCGCCGTCATACCACCTGGACGCCCATGAAGGTTTTTGCCGCGCGCCCCGCGAGTCTGGCGTGGACGTCGGCGCCAGGAATGCCGCAACTGATGTAGCCCGCCTTCTGCGCGATCTTGGCCGCTTCGTCGGCATCCATCCGGCCCATGGCCACTGCCACCGCCGCGGGTACCGTGACGTTCAGACTGACCGAAGACGAGAACATCAGCTCGCTGACCAGCGGAACCGACAGCATGAACGCTTCCATCAGTTCTTTCCGCTTGCCCTGGGCCAGGTCCGGCAGGACGCGGTCGGACATGCGCTCGATCTTCGTCGTGACGCCGTCTATCGTCACCTCGACATCCAGATGGGTGTCGAACGCCATCCATTCCTTGGCGAGCTTGTTGTTTCTGCGCGCGCCGGGGCCGATGTGCGTCAGGCTGAGCGATATCGACTTGTTCATCATCTTGCTGAAGAACGCGCCCACGTTCCTTTCGACCTTGTGCTTGCGCTCGTCGTCCAGCTCCCGGACGATCTGGCCGAGTTCCTTGCCGGCCTTGAGGTCGTCGTATGCCTTGGCCGCACGCCGATAAAGCGCCTTGGCGAGAACCGGTTCCGAAGCCAGGATCATCGAATCGGTGACAGGGCCCCTGCGCAGTTGCGCGGCCTTCTTGGCGACGATGTTCATGGAGATCATCGAAATCTCGGGGTCGAAAAGGAATTCCTCCCGGCGTTTCCTGAGCGCATCGCTGACGGATTCCTGCGTCGCGCCTTCCTCCAGCCAAAGCTTCATGGCGATGACCGCGTCGGTGGAGATGTGTCCGAGCGGCGGGTTCACGGGCCCGGCATGGCCGGCGAAATCCGGCGTGAAAATTCCCATCATCTCGTCCACCGCCATGATGCCGATGACCGAGGGTCCGCCGATATCCTTGAAAATCAGCCCGAGATCGCCGATCAACTGTCCGGTCGAATACTCCTGCCCCGTCAGCAGCACTGTGATCTTCTCGGGCAGCCCCGCCGTTTCCGCAGCCGCCTTGCCGGCGACAAACGTAGTGGTGGTCTTCTCGTAAGGCCCGTATTCGTCGGCGACCGCGGCATCCGGATGCATGATCTCGAGTATCGCGGCCGCCCCGAGTACCGCGCTATTGAAGGCGCTCGGCTTCATGCCGCCGCCCGCGAAGGCATCCATCATGGCCTGGGTCGCGATACGCGCACCCTTGTCGGCCATGGCCGGGAAGATGATGTCCTCGCCGAGGGCACCGTGACCGATGAGCGGGCCGCCGGAAATGGGCAGATCGTATCCGCTGATCGGCGACAGCTCACCTTTCCGCATGGCCTCGTAGAGCGCCATCACCGCCGGAAAGCCGGAGACCTTGTTGTTCTTCTTCGAAGTGGGAATGGCCGACACGCCGCAGCGGTCGACGCCGGCGATCATGCGCGCGGTGGCGCCCAGTTTTCGATTGCCGGCGGGAACGCCGATCTGCGCCCGCGTTCCGGTCAGGTAGAGCATCACCGCACTGATCAGGGCGGCATTTGCCGGCATCGCCCCCGCGGCCATCGCCGCCTTGATCGTTTTGCTCAGCAGCTCGTCGATGCCTTGCGACGGCGCATTGGTAAGACGGAGTTTGTTGTCCGCGCCGCGTTTCAGTTCGGCGACGAGGATGTCGGCCACGCTGAACGTGGCGATGTTCAACTGGCCATGGCCGCCCATCAATGCGTCGACCATGTCGCTCGTGATCCAGTTCGGGTTGGCCGTTGCGGCGGTCGTGGCGGCCAGGATGACCTGCTCGCGCTCGGTCGGTTGCGTTGAAGACATGTTTCCTCCTTCTTTCATGCTAGGGGTTGTAGAGAGTTGTTCATGGCCGCTTCGGCAAGGCGGCGGGGCCATTGCTTGCCTTGTTCATACGAGGTCGTTCCGGCTGAAATCCGCATGCCTTCATGCTTTTATCGAAAACAGCGCGAGCGGTGGCTTGTTTGGCGATTCGATGGTGGCGCACGGCATGCCGCGTTGGAAATTGTTTAAGTACATGCAAGTTATTTGCCGCTGCTATAAGTCTTGGCCCGGCGCTCGACGAGCGGGAGAGCGCCGGGCACAGCGATCGAACGCACACGCCATTCATTGAAAAAATGAATAAATCGTATGCGTACTAATAATTTCATTATCCCGTCGTGCACACGGAGAATTCTTTCCGGTTGGTACTTCTATAAATGCGATCGAATGCATGGAACGGAAAGACATCTCGTATCACGCCCGCTTGGCCAACTCTATCGTCGGTCAGGATCGTTCCGTCAAGCAGGTGGAGGTGCAGCCCTTCATCGCCTGCTCGTGGAATCGATGCCTCCACGAGTTCGGCCTCGACCCGGACGGCGATCAGCCTGTGATCAGGGTGGATTCCGACGATCTCGACACCCGCCGGGAGCGCCTGGGTTACCTGCTGGCCATCGCCCAAGTAGAAATGGCCGGCCTTTACCAGCAGTTTGCCGGTTCAGGCTTCTCAGTCCTGCTTGCTGACCCGGATGGGGTCGTACTGGATCTGATAGGCGATCAGGCTTTCAGCGACAGCGCAATGGCATATGGCCTGGTCCAGGGGGGCAACTGGAGCGAGCGCCACCAGGGCACCAACAGCATAGGCACTTGCACCATCGAGCAGCAGTCCGTTCTGGTGCATCACAGCGAGCATTTCCTGTCCCGCAACGTGAGATTGACCGGCTGCGCCGCCCCCGTTTTCAACCACGAGGGCAAACTGCTGGCCGTGCTGAATATTTCCAGCTTCTCCCGGCTGGCCCAGCAGCACACTCTGGCGCTGATCGACCTGTTGGCCCAGACGATCGAGAACCGCGCCTTCCTCAGCCACTTTCGAAATCACTATGCCCTGCGCTTCCATAGCCGCCCCGAGGCCATAGGCACCTTGCGGGAAGGCATACTGGCGCTGGACGAAAGCGGCCGCATTCTGGCTGCCAATCGCAGCGCCCTCTCCCATCTGGGATTGAAGCGATCCGATGTGCTGGCGGGGCGCACCTTGCGCACGCTGTTCAATATCGGGATAGAAGGATTGCTGAGCCGGAAGAACCGGGCTTGGCTTGCACCCCTGCCCCTTTACGAGACCCGCCACGGCAATCGTTTCTACTCGCTGCTCAAGCTGCCTGAAAACAGCGACTTCTCCTTGAGCGCCATGACGCCGATCCAGTCTGTTCAGCCTGTCAGCGCTTCCCTGCGCGAGGACGCTACGATCGTTCACCTGGACAACCTGCAGTTCGGCGAACCCCGCATCGCATACAACGTCCATTGCGCCAAACGGGTACTGCGCCAGGACATCCCCATTTTGCTTACGGGGGAAACCGGCACCGGCAAGGAGGTGTTCGCCAAAGCCGTACATGCGGAATATGCCGGCGCCAGCAAGCCCTTCGTGGCGGTCAATTGCGTGGCGATTCCCGAATCCCTGATCGAGAGCGAACTATTCGGCTATACATCCGGCGCCTTCACGGGCGCAAGCCGAGGTGGGCGCCGGGGAAAGATACTCCAGGCCAACGGTGGCACGCTGTTTCTGGATGAAATTGGCGATATGCCGCTCCTGCTCCAGGCACGCCTGCTGCGTGTGCTGGAGGAGCGCGAGGTGGTGCCGCTGGGCGGAGAGTCCCCGGTCAAGATAGATATCAAGCTCATCAGCGCCACCCACCGCAACCTCAAGGAACTGGTCGCGGAAGGAAAGTTCCGAGAGGATCTGTACTATCGTCTGCAGGGCATCAGCCTCACCCTGCCTCCCCTGAGGGAGCGTCAGGACCGTCAGGCGATCATCCGCCATCTCGTCGCTCTGGAAGCCAACGATGACCAGATCCAGCTGTCCCCCGCGGCCATGAAATGCCTCGATGCTTACGCCTGGCCCGGCAATCTCCGCCAACTGCGCAATGTGCTGCGGACCACCCTGGCGCTGCGGGAGGGCGATGAAATCGATGTCTGCGATCTGCCTGAGGAATTCTCCAGCTGCTGCCAAAAAACGGTCATCCAAATTACCGGCGAATCCCCTGGGTCCGAGGTTGAAACAACCGCAATTGGCGAAGTGGGCCGCCTGTCCGTCCCCGAGGCTGCGGAACGCGTCGTTATTCTTCAGAATCTGATAGATAGCCGCTGGAACATGACCCTGGCGGCCAAGCGCATGTTCATCAGCCGCAATACCCTGTATCGCAAGATGAAGAATCTCCGTATCGATCTCAACAAGTAAACGACAGGATCAAACACAACACGGCCGTAAATTTCCGCTTCAAAAAAGTCGAAGTTACGGCGCCAAAAAAACCGGGCCTTGCGGCCCGGTTCGATCATGCAACATCTTGCAGTCTCTGGCGTCACATCTTCCAGCTGTACTGAACGCCCACCTGGTTCTCGTACATCTGAATCCTATCCGTGCCGGCGCCAAAGAGGTTTGGACCGGACACCTCATTCTCCAGGACATGCGTGTAGGCCACAGTCAGCTCGTTGCCGGAAGCCAGCGTGTAGGTGAACCCCACGCTGGCGTGGTCTTCGACGACAGCAGGCGCCAGAATGTTGAAGGTCACATCCTCGGACTTGATCGGGCTATCGGCATGGCTGTAGCCGGCACGAAGTATCAACTGCTTGTTGTACTTGTATTCAACCCCCAATTTCCAGATATCCATATCGTCCCACCCGAAGCCGCCAGCAGTTTGGGGGGCACCAACCGATCGAACGTCGGAGTAATTGATGCGCTGGTAGTCCAGAACCAGCCTTACTGCCGGGGATGCCTGCCAGGACACGCCGATATTGTAGTTCTCGGGCATGTCGAAGTCGCCGCTTTCCAGGAACAGCCAGTTGTACTTGTCGAACTCGTCCATTTCCATCTTGGTGGCATAGGCCGCACCGAAGGTGACGGTCGGAGTGATCTTGCCCAGGTAACCCACGCGCACGCCATAGCCGAAGGAATCGTCATTTTCGGAGGTCTGGGGGCCAAAAATGCCATCCAGACCATCGGCCTTGAAACGCTGGTAAGCCACAAGTGGAGAAATGCCGACGGAATGGTTGGGGGCAAGCTTGTATGCCACGGTGGGCGCAATGACCACTTGCATGAGGTCAACCCCCAAGCGACCGCTACCGCCAAACATGTTGGTCGTGGTGCCGGGATTCGATGGGTAGTTGGTATTCATCCCTCCGTTGGCGTAAACCGTCACGCCCAGCGCAAGGTCGGGATTCAGCATCCTGTTGTAGCCGAATTCCGGAACCGGAAAATAATTCTGGTCGCTCTCGATGGTAAGCCCCGTGCCTGTCATCGAGGTCTCGCGGATCGGGCTGAACACGCTCGCGCCCAGATCGATGCGGTTGCCAACATAAGCCGCTGCGGCGGGGTTGTTGGCGCCGAAAAAGGTATCTTCGGTGTTGGTGGTGGATGCACCGGCCATTCCGCTGGCCTTCATGCCGTAGCCATGGGAGAAGTAGCCGTTGGTTGCGAGGGCGGATCCGGCAAAGCCGAGAGTTGCAAGTGCCACCATTAATTGAGTTTTCTTCATACCTCTCCTTCCATTCGTTATCGTGTGTTGGAAATTGTTCGATGCCATGCGGATGGCATTTGCCTTTGCACGCCTGCAAGGCAGACGTGCACTGTGCCCAATCAGGTTGTCAGAAAACCGGGGGTTTTCGCTTCGCCTGACGGCGAGGCTCGATCCTGGACTGACGCAGGTTTGTCGCCTTCATCGGCGGCTACAGTGCGGCCGATCCGCCGTTGCACGTTGAGCGCACGGAGGGCTGCGCACGCCGCCCCATAACCGTTGTCGATATTGACCGTCGTGATGCCCGAGGCGCAGGACGCCAGAATCGCGTTCAGGGCCGTGGTTCCGCCCGCGGCCACGCCATACCCGACCGATGTCGGTATGGCGATGATCAGCCCCGGGAAAAGCCCGCCGACGACACTGGGCAGGGCGGCATCCATGCCGGCCGCCACGATGGCTACCGGATACGCCCTGATCTCCTCCATGCGTTCCGTAAGCCGCCACAGACCTGCAACCCCGACGTCGAATACGGCGAGCGAATCGACGTGCGCGTAGGTGAGCGTACGGATCGCTTCCCGGGCCACGGGCACGTCCGAACTGCCTGCCGTCAAGACGGCTACTTGTGCCGGGCCTGGCTGCTTCGCACGCCAGTTGAAGAAAGCCGTTCGGGAAGCAGGCTCGTAATCCAGCATCCCCCGAAACCCGGTGCTGATCCTGGCGTAGCTTTCCGCGCTGAGCCGCGTCAACAGGCAGCTCTTGCGCACCGCACGCAATTCACTCAGGATGGTTTCGATCTGCGCATCGGACTTGCCTGCGCAATAGATCGCTTCCTCGATACCGATACGGTTTGCCCGGTGGTGATCCAGCTTGACCTCTGATTTGCTCATGTTTCGTTCCTCAGAAAGGCACTGCCCCGAACATACGGGACAAATTCGATCGCATCCGTGGACGGGTTCTTTTGCAGGCCGCTCAGGCGATCGAGTTCCGCCAGCACCCTGGCGCGCTGCTCGCCGTCGAGGCGGGCGTAGCACGCTTCGTCCAGCTCCACCACCAGCCCTTGACGCCTGATTCGGCACCGCACCGTCTCCGGATTCAGCACGCGTTGAACCAGTCTCTCGATCTCGTCGATCGATCTGAGCGCCTCGGGCATGATCCGGATCCCGGTTTCCACGCGACTCGACAGGCAAGGAGACGCCGGCAGCTCCGCGATCTCGTCCAGCCCGTAGCGGCTGGCGATGGCGCGCACCGCGGTCTTGGCGATGCGGGCTTCGACAAAGGGGTGCCGGACGGCGTGCTCCGCCGCGGCCTGCAGGCCGGGCCGCCAGTCGCCGAGATCGTCGAGATTGGTGCCCGACAGCAACTGTCGCCGGGTCGCCTGCGCCAGAGCGTCATAAAGATTGCTCTTGCAGTAGAAGCACCGGTTGGCGGGGTTCGCCCGGTAGCGTTCGTCGTCGAATTCGCCGGCGTCGATGATGCTCAAGTCCCACCCTTCGCTTGCCGCATAGCGCTTGACCCGCTCGGTTCCGCTCTGCGGAACCGCGGGCGACACGGCATGGAACATCATCGCCTTGCCGCCGAGTTCGCGGTGCGCCACGAAAGCCAGCGTCAGGCTGTCCACCCCGCCGGAGACGGCGATCGCCGCGGGCCCGCAATCCTCGAGCACGGCCGTGAGACGGCCCATGTCCGCCAATACCGAATCATTCGTCATTTCGATTCCACCTCGGATACTGCACGTTCCCGTAGCCGCTGCCGTCCGGAATGGCCGTCGGCGTCCGCTACATCCTTGATATCCGCCTTCGCCGTCAGGCCGGCGGGGCGTTGCGCGAATTTCACTCGAACCCCATCGCTTGCCAGTGCCTCGTGCCGCGACAGGATCAGCCGGTCGGTCACTTGCACGCGCAGGCCCAGCGTGGTCGTCTCGGCGAAACACGCGGCGGAAACCGTTGCCGTCGATTCGGGTTTCGCCAGGAGCTGAATCGCGGCCATCGTCCGGCCGCGCTTGCCCGTCGCCGGATGCTGGGTCACGTCGATCACCCCTTCCACAGCGCGCAGCCTGTCGAGGCCTTCCGCAAGGTCTTCGGGCGTTTGATCGTCGATTTCAAAATTGATGACTGCGACCCGGTCCGCGCCAACGCCCGATGCCGCCGTCTCGAATTCGAGCGCCCGCAACACGTTGCTTCTGCCGGGCAGCCGCCGGGTTCCGAAGCCGTGCGCCGATTTTTTCAGCCGCCGCGGCGCCTGACCGATGCCGCTGGCGGGCCGCAGGTGCCGGATGATGGCGGCTCCGGTCGGGGTGACGCGTTCGCCTTGCAGGCCGTCGTCGAAGCAGAGGAAGCCGTCGAGCAGCAATGCCGTTGCCGGCGCGGGAACGGGCAACATGCCGTGCGCCGTCGAAACCAGACCCGATCCGATCGGAATAGGCCCGATGGACCATTCGCATGGCATCAGCGATTCGATCAGGAATGCCGCGGCGACGATATCGGCAATCGAATCCCATGCGCCGACCTCGTGAAACGAGACGTCTTCCACGGACCTGTCGTGAACGCGCGCTTCGGCTTCGGCGAGCAGGGTAAAGATTTCTATTGCACGCCGGCGCACGGCGGGCTCAAGCGCGGATGCCTCCAGGCGCGCGCGAATGTCGAACCACCGCGTATGGCTGTGCTGTTTCGCCCGCTGATAAACGTATGCGTCGCCGTGGCCGGCCGCGTCGTCTTCGTGATGCGCATGCTGGTGTTCGTGCGCATGCTGGTGTTCGTGCGTGTGCTGGTGCCCGACCGCCTGCGCCTGGCGGGCGCCATGCTTGAGCAGACCGCGTTGCGGCGATTCGGCCACGTCGAAACGGCCGCCGGCGAGGATGCCATCCGAGAACGGCACGAACGCCAGTTCGATGTCGTCGCCCAGGCCCGCGGCACGCACTGCCGCAATGGCAGGCAACGCCAGTTCAGGACGCAGGTCGAGCAGGGCCGCCACGAACATGTCTCCGGCAACGCCGCCCAGCGGATCCAGATGTATGTGCATTACTCCTGTTCCTTGTCTCTTTTCAAACGCGATCGCTCGCCGGCACGCATCCCGGCGATGCCGCCCGGCAGTCGCGGGCATGCGGATTGTCGATCCGGCATCAGATCTTCACGCGCAAGGGCGCGCCGGTAAGGTGCTGGTTGGAAAACTGGCTTTCCACCGAAGCCTTCAGGACCATGACCGGAACCTGGTGCTGGGCCTCCCTCAGGGTTCGGCAGATCGACGCCAGGTCATCGTGTTCCGCCTTGACGCGCAGCAGCGTGCCCGAGCGGGATACCGTCTTCATCCGGATCGTGAAGCTGTAGGTCGCATCGTCCGCATCGACCTCCAACGGGACGCTGAAACGCTCGATCTCGAAATGATGATGCTCGGCGTTGAGGACGCGATAGCCCCATGCGCCCAATTCGGAGCCGAGCAGGAAAGCCACTTCCGATTCGATCTCGCCGGGTACGTCGACATAGACGATGTACCCGGGGCGGCCTTTCTTGGTGACGCTTGCCACGACCTGCACGTTGCGGGCCCCCAGCGACTCCGCACGCCGGATGAACTCGCCCAGCAACTCGCCCGGGACATCGTCCACCTGCGCCATCATGAGACGTATCGGCTCTGCCATATGCCTGCTTACACCCCGATCCGGGCCGCTGCCTTTTGCTTCACGCTATTTGCGTGTTGCGAACGGTCGGCACGTCGCGGGCATAACCGTCGTACATGTTCTCCAGACGCACGAACCACTTGCCTACCGCGCTGGATTCATCGATGGCGCGATAGCTGCTCACGATATCGACCCACTTGAGCACACCGAAAAGCACGTAGTCGGCATAGGTCGGCGCATCGCCGCCCAGGAACGAAGAACTGGCCAAGGTTTCATTGAACGGCGCGAGCGCAGTGGCCAGGCCCGCCTTGCCCTTCTCCTCGCCGACGTGAATGGCTTCCAGCGTGCAGCCGAACATTTCTTCCCGGCTCTTGCGGAATAAAGGTTTCGAGCCCTCGTCGAGAATTTGAAATGCCTGATAGACGGCAACAGGGATTGCCCCCGGAAACACCATGGCGCCGCAAACGCCCATGACGAACTGCGCTGCCGCCTGGCTTTCCGCGCCAGCCATCAAAGTCGGTTTGTCGGGATACTGCTTGTCCAGGTAGAGCGCGATGTCCCAGCTGTCTCCGATCCAGTTGTCGCCATCATGAAGCACGGGCACGCTTGCAAGATTCTTAGGCCCGATATTCGGTTCATTCCAATGCCACGGCACGACTTCGAAGTCCAATCCCTTGTGCAGCAGCGCCATACGGCTGCGCCACGAGAACGGACCAAACATGATTTTGGGATTCGCAGCGGCCAGATCGTAGAGTTTTATTGCCATGTCTTCTCTCCTTGTAGATGGTGGGTCAACTGAAGTCGCTCCTTCTGTTTTCTTGTTGCAACTCGATGCAACATCGAGTTGCAACAAACGATACCCGCGCGTTTTTTTCGTGACGAATTGTTTAAGTACATGCCATCCATTCCCGCTTGCTATGAGTTGTCGCGGCTTGTCCTTGCGGCTCATGCCGGCTTGCAAGCCTGCGGCGTCAGCCTTGCGCAGGCCTCTGTTCCGGGGGATTGAGATGCGACCAGGTCGAAAAACCGCCGGGGAGCAAACTGGCCCGGTAGCCGCGTTGGCGCAACAGGCAAATGGCGTTGTAAGCGCGCATGCCGACGCCGCAAACCACGTGGATGGGCCTGTCGACGGGAAGCTCGTGCAGGCGCGCGCGCAATTCGTCGATGGGGATATGCATTCCGTACGGCAGGCGATCCTTTTCCACTTCTTCCCTGGTACGCACGTCCAGGATGGAGGCGGCGTCGTGGCCAACGTCGCTCCAGTGCGCGATGGGCAGGTCGCCGCGCATGGCGTTGGCGGCGATCATGCCGACCATGTTCACGGGATCCTTGGCGGCGCCGTACTGGGGCGCGTAACAGAGTTCGGCCTCTTCCAGATCGAAGACGCTGGCCCCCATCTGGATGGCCATGGCGATGACGTCGATGCGCCGCTCGACACCGTCCTGGCCGACGGCCTGAGCCCCCAGGACGCGTCCGTCGGTCGCGTCGTAGAGCAGTTTCATGCTGATGGTCCTGGCGCCTGGGTAGTAGCCGACATGGTTGCGCGGGTGAGCATAGACAACTTCATGCGGGATGCGCAGTTCGCGCAGGCTGCGCTCGTTCAAACCGGTGCTGGCCAGGGTCAGGCCGAAGGCGCCGCATACGGCGGTGCCCTGCACGCCGCGGAAGCCGCGCCGCTTGCCCGCGATGACGTCGGCGACCAGGCGGCCCTGGCGGTTGGCGGGGCCGGCAAGCGGCACGGCGGTACGCTGGCCGGTGATGGCGCACAGCACCTCGACCGCATCGCCGACGGCGTAGATATACGGATCCGAAGTCTGCATGCGGGCATCCACCGAGATATGGCCGAGCGGCCCCAGGGCAAGCCCGGCCGCCTGGGCCAGGCTGTTTTCGGGGCGCACGCCGACCGCCATGACGACCAGGTCGGTGTCGATCCGGCTGCCATCCGCAAAACCGACCTTGAGACCCCGGCCCCGGGCGCCCGGCTCGAAGCTGCTCACCCGGGTGCCCAGACGGAGGTCGACGCCGGCAGCGCGGATGGCGTCGCTCATGGGCTGGGCCATCTCCCGGTCGATCGTGGACATGACCTGGTCGCCCAGTTCGACCAGGACGACCTGGATGCCCAGATGGTGCAGGTTCTCGGCGACCTCCAGGCCGATGAAGCCGCCCCCGACCACCACGGCGCGCCGGGCCTTGTGGCGGGCGATCCATTGCTTGATGCGGTTGCCGTCCGGCACGGTGCGCAACGAGAAGATGCCGGGCAGGTCGATTCCGGGCAGAGGCGGGCGGATGGGTTGCGCACCGGGCGACAAGACCAGGGCGTCGTAGGCCAGTTCGTAGCCGGGGCCGTCGCCCGGCTGAACGCGTATCGTGCGCGCGGCGCGGTCGATGGCAACGGCATCGTGGCCAGTGCGCACATCGATATCGAAGCGGCGCCTGAAGAACGCCGGGCTGGAGAGCAGCAAATCCTCTTCCTTTTCGATGACGCCGCTCAGGTAGTAGGGCAGGCCGCAGTTGGCGAACGAAACGTAGGGGCCGCGTTCCAGAACGATGATGTCGGCGTGTTCGTCGTTGCGGCGCAGTCGCGCGGCGCACGATGCGCCGCCGGCGACGCCGCCGACGATGACCGTGGTCTTGCGCGCCTTCGTCCGCCCAAGCGACAATTGCGCGTTATCGCGCGCAGGGTTGGGATGCAAATCCATCGTGCCTCCTGGAATCGTTGTATCCATGCGGCGCCGCCTGTCCCGCCTGCTGCCTGTTTTATCTGTTTCCGGGAAGACGGCCCGCAGCCTGCAACGGATTTTCCGCGCCCCCTGCCATGCATTGAAATTGTCAATGCACATGTCATTTATTTGGATATTCAATAAGGCTGCGCCCGGCCGGACGGCAGGCATGAATCATCGCAAGTCGTGACCGGCGCGGATTGCCGGGCGACGCAGGACGCAGGAATTCAAACGGCGGTTGCCGATTCGGACTGTGTTCGGGGATTGCGTCCGCTGTCGCGCACTGCGGCAGCGAAGGGCATTCGCAAACCGGCCTGTGCTGATCGCGCCCGGAAGCGGATCAGACCATCGGTGCTGCGTGCGGGCCGACCGCGCTACGCGGCGTCACACCTCGCAGGGTTTCGGCAAATCCGTCTCTGTCTGTTTCAACCGGGTCTTTTTGCCCGGCCGGGTCTTTTTGCCGTTGGGCTTCAGGGACGATGCCGCCTGCAAATGCTCGATGAATTCCGATACACGGGGGTCGGCCGCGAGCTTGCGCGACCAGGTTACGGTGACGGGGATATCGACGTCCAGGCCGGATTTGTCGGTGATCGGGAGAGCCCGACTCTTCAGCCCCGCCAACTTGGAACCCGGCAGAATGGCCGCGCCGATGCCCAGCATCGCCCACTCTTCCAGAACCTGACAGCTCAGCGTCTCTCCGGCGTACTCATTCAGCTTGCAGCGATGCCTGCGAAACAGCTCGCGCGTAGCGCGCGCAAGTCCGCACGCGTCGTTGGGCGCCATCACGAAGGTTTCCTCCGCGATATCCGTCAGACACACGCTATGACCGGCCGTTTTTTCCTGCGGCATGCCGCCGCGCGGCACGAACACCAGCGGCTCACGATACAGGACGATGCTCTGGCACGAGCGCTTTGTGACGTTGCCGACCTCGATCAGGAAATCGATACGGCCTTCGGCAAACTCGCGCTCCAGGCTCGCCAGGTTCATTTCGCACAGCACGATTTCGATTTCGGGACATTTATGGTGAAACGGGGCGATCGCCCGTGCCACCAGGCTCGCATCGATCAAGGGCGACAACCCTATATGAATGGCGCGTGCTTCAGGCGTGCCGAAAGTACGCACCTGCCGCTTGAGCGTCTCGTGGGCGTGCACTATTTCGCTCAGGTAGGGGAGGATATATTCTCCGAACGGCGTGAGCGTCACCTTGCGCGTCGTGCGCACGAAGATGCGCTCGCCGAACTCATGCTCGAGCCGGGCAATGCCATTCGACAACGTCGGCTGGGTCACGAAGCACGCATCGGCGGCAGCGGTAAACGACCCGCTGCTGGCGACGGCGCAGGCAAAGCGGTATTCACTGATGCTCATGGCGAACCACCTCCTACACGGCACTGCGGAGGCCCACAGCACCTTTACTTGTATAGCAATTCTCCATCAAACAAAGCAGGATCATTCATTGCATGTCCAAATGAATGACATGTCTATTAATAATTTCAATGCCCGGCAGAGGGCGCGGACAATGCATTTAAGTTGCGGGGCCGTCTTCCCGGAAACAGGAAGTATCGACAGCAGCGAAACGAGGCGGTACCCCGCCATGAATTGACCGGTTCCGGCAGACCCTGGCTTTATGCACGTGACGACGCCTGGCGCCGCCGCTGCCGCCGGAAAGGTCTCGTTTGATCGATTCGCCCCTTTGGAGACGGCCCGTGCGTTTGTACCTACACTCGCGATTCATCCCCACAAGGTTCTCCCGGCTGAATCCGGCTGAACGTCCTTCCGAACGTCGCACGCGCATGCGCGCCGAGGCCCTCCGGTGATTCCGCGCTTCACCACAGCCCTCGCCGGCCCGCTGCTGGATCTGGAAAAGCATTTCCTGGACAAGGCCGTTGCCGTCAATCACTGGCTGCACGGTCAATGGCAAGCGCACGTTCCGCCCTTCTACGCCTCCGTCGATCTGCGCAATAGCGGTTTCAAGCTGGCGCCGGTCGACACCAACCTGTTTCCCGGCGGCTGGAACAATCTCCCTGCGCTGTTCCATCCGCTGTGCGCGCAAGCCGTCGTATCGGCAATCGAGCGGCACCGCCCCGGCGCCCGCAAGCTGCTGTTGATCCCGGAGAGCCACACCCGCAACCCGTTCTATCTGCAGAACGTGCGGCAACTGACCACGATTCTGCAGCGGGCGGGCCTCGACGTGCGCATCGGCAGCCTGCTGCCCGGAATCGCCGCGCCGACGCGAATTCCCCTTGCCGATGGCCAGAGCTTGGTGCTGGAGCCCGTGCTGCGCCCCGGGCCCGAACGGCGTCGCCTGACGCTTCAGGATTTCGACCCTGACGTCATCCTGCTCAACAACGATTTGTCGGGCGGGATACCAGGCATCCTGGAAGATCTCCGCGAACAGGCGCTCATTCCGCCGCTCCATGCCGGCTGGGCGACGCGGCGCAAATCGGATCACTTCGCGGCCTTCAAGGAAGTCGCCGCCCGTTTCGCCGAAGCCATCGGCATCGACCCCTGGCTGATCGATCCGGATTTCGCCGTCTGCGACAGCATCGATTTCCGGGAACGGACAGGCGAGGAGCGCCTGGCCGCCCACGTCGACGCCGTGCTGTCCCGCACCCGGGCCAGGTACCGCGAATACGGCATCAAGGCACCGCCCTTCGTCATCGTCAAGGCCAATGCCGGCACGTACGGCATGGGCATCATGACGCTGCGCGATGCTGCCGAAGTGAAAGGCCTCAATCGCAAACAGCGCAACAAGATGGCCGTGGTGAAAGAAGGTCTGCCCGTCACCGAAGTGCTCGTCCAGGAAGGCGTGCCTACCATGGAAACCGTGAACGGCGCCGCTGCCGAGCCGGCGATTTACATGATCGACCGCTACGTAGTGGGCGGTTTCTACCGCGCGCATGCCGATCGCCGACGCGACGAGAATCTCAACGCGCCCGGCATGCATTTCCAGCCCCTGTCCTTCGAAGGCTCCTGTGCGATGCCGGATCCGTGCTGCGGGCCGGACGCCCCGCCCAACCGCTTCTTCGCTTATGGCGTCGTGGCCCAGTTGGCCCTGTTGGCCGCCAGCCTGGAACTCCAGCGCCACGCACCCCGGGCAGAACGCGCGTGCGGCCCGCTTACCCTGATGGAGTGCCTGTCGGCATGAAATACGCCCTGTTCCTGCTTGGCTTCGTCGCCACCACCGCCTGGGCGCACGACCTCTGGTTCGAGAAGGAAGGCAACACCTACACCCTCTATCAGGGGCATCGCCACGCCAGCCACGACGGCGTCGACGTGGTGCCGTATGAAGCCCGCATGGCCAGGAACTTCACGTGCATCGACGCCCATGGCGCGGCCGAACAATTCGGCGCGGCCAAGGCTTACCCGGCCAGGCTCAGCAGCGAGTGCGCCACCCTGCATGCGACATTCTCGACCGGCTACTGGACCAAAACCGCCTGGGAAACCCGGAATGTTCCCAGGACCGGCATATCGGGCGTCGTCAGAAGCTGGTACTCCGAAGAATCCCTGAAACTCGTCGAACGCTGGACCGATGGCAGCCCCCATCCGATCGGCGCGGGCCTTGAAATCACGCCGACGGCCAATCCCTTGCCGCTCAAGGCGGGCGACAAGCTGGTCGTGCTGGTCACGGACGACGGCAAACCGGTTGCCGGCGTGCCGGTGGCCTACGCGGGGAATACCCGCGGCACCTCGGGTGCGGACGGCAAGGTGGCGATTCGCCTGCGCCGGGGCGGCCTGCAATTGCTCGAAGCCAGCCTTGAATCCCCGCTGGCGGATGGCAAGGCGGATGTCGCCATCCGGACGGCCGCCCTTCAGTTCCAGATAGTCAAATGAAGTGCGTCGCAGGGCTTGGTTTCGCGTTGCTCGGCAGCGTCGCCTGGGCCCATGAAGTCAAGCTCGAAACCACCCGGCAAGAGGCAAGTGTGGTTCGCCTGAGCTATGCCGACGGGCAGCCTTTCGCCTTCGAGGCCTATGAGCTCTACGTCCCGGGCAAGGCCACGCCCGACCAGGTAGGGCGCACCACGCCGCACGGGCAGGTCGTCTTCCTGCCGGGCACGCGGACGGAATGGCGCCTGAAGGCCTATTCGGCCGACGGCCACGGCGTCGACGAGGTCATCAAGGTGGCGGCCGGCGCCGCGGCAGGCGTCACGCCGGCTGCCGCTGAACTTCCCCGAACCCTGTTGCTGGCCTCGGGCCTGGGCATCGTCTTCGGGCTGTTCGGAATCTTTCAGCTGTTTCTCCGGAAAAGATCGTAATGAAAATCGCCGCCGCCTCTGTGCTTTCACTGTTGTCCTTGCCTGCATTTGCGCACCACGGCATTGCCGGGGTGGGCGCCGCCAGTCTGAACGGCCCCGGCGCGCCAATCGAGTCCGCAACATCCACGGTTCTGCCCGAAGGCAAGGCGCTGGCTTATTTCAAGGTGGACGATGCCCGCTACAAGACCTACGACTGGGCTGCGCCGAACGCCAAATACGCCAGGTACACCATGCTGGGCCTGGGGTACGGCGTCACCTCCTGGTTCTCGGCCTACGCCTTCGTTCCCTACCACGAAAAAATCGACGAAACCGGCGGCCTGAATTCCCGCGGCGTCGCCGACATGTCCGTCATGGGCCAGGTCGGCTTCAAGTACGACGACGGGTTCAAGTTGGTGCCCGACAACGAAAGCCTGGACGATCTGGAAGACTGGCACTTCTCGGTCTTCGCGGGCGGTACGCTGCCGACCGGCGACGCCAACCATCGTCTGGACGACGGCACGATCGATCCGGGCAAATCGCTGGGCTTCGGCGAGCCGTCGTATTCCCTCGGCATCAGCATGAGCAAGATGCTCACGGACAGGCTGACCTTGAACATGGAAGCATCCACCCTCCGCTTCCGGGACTACACCTACGATGACGGCCAGAGCGTGCGTTTCGGCGCCGAAAACCGGTTCAACACGGCACTGTCATACCGCGGCTGGACGCTCCCCGAGAAAAGGTTCCGCCTGGACCCGGTCATCGAGCTGCAATATCTCTCGCTCGGCCGCGACAAGGAAAACGGCGTGCCCGCCGACGGCACCGGCGGGCAGATGGTCTATGCCATGCCGGGCGTACGCGCCTACTGGCAGAACATGAGCTTTGCGCTCGGGGTCAAGAAACCCGTCTGGACCCGGCTGAACGAGCGCGGCCAGCAACAAGGTGCCGAAGGCAAAGAGAAGTATCGCCTGATCTTTTCGGCTTCGCTGCTGTTCTGATTCGGTCGCCATGCACATCCCGGACGGTTTCCTCTCCCCTCAGACCTATCTGCCGGCCTATGCGGTGGCCGCGGTGGCCTGGGCCTGGGCGGCCAAGGGCTTGCGGGAGACGCTCGACGAGACGACGGTCCCCCGGCTGGCGATGCTGACCGCGCTGGCCTATGGTCTGGGGCTGGTCATGGTGCCCATTCCGGGCGGAACCTCGGGGCATGCGCTGGGCATCGCCCTCCTGGCGCTGGTGTTCGGGGTGCGTCTGGCCTTCGCCGCCTACAGTCTGGTGCTGCTGCTCCAGTCGCTGTTCTTCGGCGCGGGCGGCATCACAGCGCTGGCCGTCAACGCCCTGGCCATAGGGCTGGTCGGCGCGGCGGCGGCAGTCGCCACCCGCAAGCTGCTCAAGGGTCTGGGCGATACCGTTTCGATCGGGGCGGCGGCCTGGGTTTCCGTCGTCGTCTCCGGGCTCGTGGTTGCCGTCGTCCTGGGAATTCAGCCCATCATTGCCCACAGGCCGGATGGCACGCCGCTGTTTTTCCCGTTCGGGCTGGCCGTGACGCTGCCTGCCGTGCTGATTCCCCATGCCATCATCGGCGTGGGCGAGGCCGTCCTGACGGTTCTGATCCTGCGATACGTGAAAGCACGAAAATGGGCGCTCGCCTGAAGCCTCAAGCCTGGCTGCTCGTCTATCTGGCGAGCGTGGTCGCCATTACGTTCATTCACGCGCCCGCTGTCCTGGCTGCCCTGTTCGCGCTCGCGTTGCTCGGGGCGGGCAGCAACGCCTGGCCCATACTGCGCAAGACCCTGCTGGCGGTGGCGGCCTTCAACCTGACGGTGAGCCTGGGCTATACGGCCGTCGCCCTCTGGCAAGGCAATTTCCACGGACACTACCTGCTCCTCGTCAATATTCGCGTTCTGCTGCTGGTGTTCCTGGGTTTCTGGCTGGTGAAATCGGTCGACCTTCTGGGTGCGCTCTCCGGCTTCCCCCTGCTGCGCCTGATCGCCACGCTGGCCATCGGCCAGATCAAGACGTTCGAGCGCGTCCTGCGCGATTTCCGGATGGCGTTTCAGAGCAGAAACCCGCTACCGCCCGGCCTGCTCGACCGAACCCGCCACGCGGCCTCGCAGGCGCACACGCTGCTGGACAAGTCGATGGCCTCAGCCAGCAAGGCCGCGCTGGCGATGCGTTCGCGGGGCGCCTTCGATGATTGAGCTGCGCAACGTCGGCTTCGCCTGGCCGGACGAGGACAGGCTGCTCGACGACCTGAGTTTCGCCATCGATGCCGGCGAAAAAGTCGTTCTGCTCGGGGCGAACGGTTGCGGGAAATCGACCCTGCTGACGCTGCTGAATGGTCTTGTCGAGCCAACGGCGGGCGAGGTGTACTGGAAGGGCGACGCGCTGACGCGCCGGCATCTGAAAGCGGCCGGGAACAGCCGGGCTTTCCGCAAGGCCTGCGTACTGTTGTTTCAGCATCCCGAAGCCATGCTGTTCAACCCGACGGTCCGGGAAGAGCTCGCTTACGGCCCCCGGCAACTGGGATTGACGGGCGTCGACGAGCGGGTTGCGTACTGGAGCGGCCAGCTGAAGCTGGATGCGCTTCTCGACAAGGCGCCGTTCGTGCTCTCCGGCGGGCAGAAACAGAAAGTTGCACTCGGGTGCCTGTTGACCCTCGACCCGGAATTGCTGCTCCTCGACGAACCGTCGGCCAGCCTCGATCCGGCCACCGTCGGCTGGCTGATCGACATGCTGCTGCATTCGAGCAAAACCCTGGTGGTCGCCACGCACAACCTGTCGCTGGCCGCCGAACTAGGCGAGCGCTGCATCGTGCTGGGACAGCATGGCCGCATTCTGTTCGACGGCCCCATCAGGACAGCCCTGGCCGACCTGTCATTGTTGCAGCAAGCGGGTTTGGCGCATCGGCATGTGCACCGCCACGACAGCATCGAACACGCGCATGTGCATGTCCATGATTGGCAGTGACCGCCGCGAGGGTCGATAGACGCCTGCCGGAAAGATCATGCAGACCACGCCGTCCACACAATCTGTTGAATGAATATGGCGCGCCCGGCGCGATTCGAACGCACGACCCCTGCCTTCGGAGGGCAGTACTCTATCCAGCTGAGCTACGGGCGCAAAGTCGGCGAAGCATAGCCGGTTTGCCGCGCGCCGTCCATCCGCCGGGGCGCCGCCCTTTCCTGTCGATGCCGCTTTCCTTATAATCGCGGCTTTCGACGCCACCCCCACCAAGGATAATTTCATGGCCGATTCGCACGCCAAGATGACCCAAGCCACCCCGCAGGAAGTCATCATTTCCGTTGTTGCCGGACTGTTCGCGCCCCTGCTG
>NZ_JANJXQ010000109.1 GCF_024708915.1 Thiobacillus sp. | reverse complement strand
CGCCACCGCCTCCAGCGTCGGATGCATGATCGGCCCGCCAGCCGACAGTGCGTAGGCCGTGGTGCCGGTCGGGCTGGTGACCACCAGGCCGTCGGCACGCTGGCTCTGGACGAATTCGCCGTTGATGGCGATTTCCAGATCGATCAGGCGGCCCGAGCCGCCCTTGCCCACCACCACATCGTTGAACGCAGTGGACTCGAAAACGCGCTCGCCGCCGCGATGCACCTGGCCGTTCAGCAGGATGCGTTCTTCCGCCATGTACTGGCCGCTGAGGATTTCCGCCACCGCATCGTACATGTGGTCAACCGTGATGTCGGTAAGAAAGCCCAGCCGCCCCTGGTTGATGCCGATCAGCGGCACGCCGCGTGGCGCCAGTTCGCGCGCGATCGACAGCATGGTGCCGTCGCCGCCCAGCACCACGACCGCATCGCTGCCGATCGCCAGATCCTGCAGATTGCGGGTGGGAAAGTCATCGATTCCCAGATGTTCGGCGGTCTGGCTGGCAAGCAGAACCGCATGCCCGCGCCCCCGCAGAAACTCCCCCAGTGACCGCACGGAGGCTTCCATGCCCTGATTGTTGTATTTACCGACAAGACCGACGGTATGGAAAAGGGTTTGCATGAGGGCCGATTATATAGGCGAGATACAAGTTCCAAGTTGCAAGATGCAAGTGATTCGCGGCCTGGCTTAAAGCCGCCCACCTGTCGATCCTTGAAACCTGGAACTTGCAACTTGGAACTTGTACCTTGGGTCTTGTATCTTGCCCCTATAATCTGCCCATGCTCAACGACCGCGCCCGCATCCTGCTGAAAACCCTGGTTGAACGCTACATCAGCGAGGGCGAACCGGTGGGCTCGCGCACCCTGTCGAAACACGCCGGGCTGGACCTGTCGCCCGCCAGCATCCGCAACATCATGGCCGACCTCGAGGAAATGGGCTTCGTCGCCAGCCCGCACACTTCGGCCGGGCGGGTGCCGACGCCGCGCGGCTACCGCTTCTTCGTCGATACGCTGCTGACGGTGCGCCCGCTGGCGCAGGTCGAAGTCAGTCAGCTCGAAAACAGCCTGACATCGTCCGACCCGCAACGGCTGATGACGGCGGCCTCCACCCTGTTGTCCGACCTCAGCCGGTTTGCCGGCCTGGTGATGACGCCGCGGCGCAGCCCGGCATTCCGCCAGGTCGAATTCATCAGCCTGTCCGACAAGCGCATCCTGCTCATCATCGTCACCATGGAAGGCGAGGTCGAGAACCGCGTCATCCTCACCGAACAGCCCTACAGCGCCTCCGCGCTGACCGAGGCGGCCAATTATTTCAACCAGCACTTCGCCGGCCATAGCTTCGACCAGGTGCGCAACAAGCTGCGCGACGAGCTCGGCCGCATGCGCGACGACATCACCCGCCTGATGGCGGCGGCGGTCGATGCCGGCAGCCAGGCGCTCGACGCCAGCCAGGACAACGTGGTGGTCGCCGGCAGCCGCAAGCTGCTCGACGTCGAGGAACTCTCCAGCAACATGGGCAGCCTGCGCCGCCTGTTCGACGCCTTCGAGCAGAAGACCGGCCTGCTGCAACTGCTCGACCAGTCGCGCGGCGCCGCCGGGGTGCAGATATTCATCGGCGGCGAATCCGAACTGCTGCCGCTCGACGAATGCAGCCTCGTCACCGCACCCTATTCGGTCGACGGCCAGGTGGTCGGCACGCTCGGCGTGGTCGGCCCCACGCGCATGGCCTACGAACGCGTGGTGCCGATCGTCGATATCACCGCCAAGATTCTCTCCAGCGCGCTGTCGCACCACTGATGCGCTATCTGAAAGAGCCCGAGTACAGCCACGGTCGGCAGGCGAAGACCGGCATCCTGCTGGTCAACCTCGGTACCCCCGAGGCGCCCACGGCCCAGGCATTGCGGCCCTACCTGAAGCAGTTCCTGTCCGACCCGCGCGTGGTGGAAATCCCGCGCGCCGTGTGGTGGCTGATCCTCAACGGCATCATCCTCAACACCCGGCCGAAAAAGTCGGCCGCGAAATACGCCGCGATCTGGACCAGGGACGGCTCGCCGCTCAAGGTCCACACCGAGAAGCAGGCCAAGCTGTTGAAAGGCTGGCTGAGCGAAAAGCTCGCCTCGCCCTTCATGGTCGACTACGCGATGCGCTACGGCGAGCCGTCGATATCCGGCACGCTCGCCAGGATGAAGGCTGCCGGCTGCGACCGCATCCTGATCCTGCCCGCCTATCCGCAATACGCCGCCTCCAGCACCGCCACCGCATTCGACATGGCATTTGCCTGGCTGCAGCAAGTCCGCAATCAGCCGGCGCTGCGCACGCTCAAGCACTACCACGACCACCCCGCCTATATCCAGGCGCTGGCCGCCAACATCCGCGATTACTGGCAGATGCACGGCCGCCCCGACGTATTGCTGATGAGCTTCCACGGCGTGCCGCGCTACACGCTCGACAAGGGCGACCCCTATCACTGCGAATGCCGCAAGACCGGACGCCTGCTGGCGGAAGCGCTGGGGCTCGACCCGAAGCAATATCGTCTCGCCTTCCAGTCGCGCTTCGGCCGCGCCGAATGGCTGCAGCCCTACACCGGCAAGACGCTGACGGCGCTCGGCCGCGACGGCACGGGACGCGTCGACGTGGTCGCTCCCGGCTTCACAGCCGACTGCCTGGAAACCCTGGAAGAACTGGCGATGGAAGGCCGCGCCAGCTTTCTCGAAGCCGGCGGCAAGGAGTTTCACTACATCCCGGCACTCAACGAACACCCGCTCTGGATCGATGCGCTCGGCCAGATCGCGCTGGAAAATCTGGGCGGCTGGGTGAGCGACGACTGCAATCGCGATGCCGACGAACAGGCGCGCCAGGCCAGCAAAAACCGGGCGCTGACCCTCGGCGCGCGCAGTTGAGCAGGCCGCGCAAACGCCCGTCCAGCGCGCTTCAAGGCCGCGCTATATAAGCCCCCGCTTGTTGACAAGGCATAGAGGCTCACCCAACATGGCATTTCTGGACGGGGCGTTCCAAACCCCGCCAGAATCAAGGCTTGCGGGGCCGTCGCGGTTCCCGTCCTGCCCCCCACGTTTCTGGAGGAGTCTATGCACAAGAAAACCACCCTGGTGCTTGGCAGCTTCATCGGCCTCGCCCTTTCCGGCATCGTCGGCGCAGCTGACATGCACACCCAGGTTATCGCATCCACCTGCATGTCCTGCCACGGCCCCGGCGGCAAGAGCGTAGGAAAGAACCCGAACCTGGCGGGCCAGAACAAGGCCTTCTTCGTGCAGAGCATGAAGGAGTTCAGGTCCGGCGAGAAGCCGGGAACCATCATGAAGCGCCACGCCGCCGGCTATACCGATGCCGAAATCGAGGCCATGGGCGACTACTTCGCCAGCCTGAAATAACCCCCGAGGAGGCCAAAGCATGATCCTGAATCGTCGCGATTTCCTGAAGTGGTCCGGCGCTGGCGTTGCAGCCGCGTTGACCGGTTGCGCCACCATGCCGGGCACCCCCCGCGCCCGGGTTGTCGTGGTCGGCGCCGGCTTCGGCGGCGCCACCTGCGCCAAGTACCTGCGCCAGTGGGGCCCCGATATCGACGTCACCCTGATCGAACCGAACGACAAGTTCGTGTCCTGCCCGATTTCCAACTGGGTGCTGGGCGGCCTGCGCACCATGGACGACATCACCCACGGCTACGACCGGCTGCCCGCCCACGGCATCAAGATGGTCAAGGACACCGTCGTCGCCATCGACGTCGACAAGCGCGTGGTCAAGACCCGCGGCGGCGCCAGCATCGGCTACGACCGCCTGGTGCTCGCCCCAGGCATCGATATCCTCACCGATACCGTGCGCGGCTTCAAGGAAGCCGAGGCCGCCGGCAAGGTGGTGCACGCCTGGAAAGCCGGGGCGCAGACCGTCCTGCTGCGGAAGCAGCTCGAAGCCATGGCAGACGGCGGCACCTTCGTCATGTCGGTGCCGGCGGCACCCTACCGCTGCCCGCCCGGTCCCTACGAGCGGGTCTGCATGGTCGCCCACTACTTCAAGCAGGCGAAGCCCAAATCGAAGATCATCCTGCTCGACGGCAACCCCGACATCGTGTCGAAGAAGCCCCTGTTCACCGACGCCTGGAACACCCTGTACCCCGGCATGGTCGACTACCGCCCCAACAACGCCCCGCTCGCCATCGACAGCAGCAAGATGGTCGTCACGACCGAGTTCGACGACGTCAGGGGCGACGTGCTCAACGTCGTGCCGCGCCAGCGCGCCGGCGAAGTCTGCGATCTGGCCGGCGTACGCAACGACAGCAACAAGGTCTGGTGCACGGTCAACCTGGCCACCTTCGAGTCGACCAGCGTGCCCAACGTCCACATCATCGGCGACTCGGTGGGCGCCCCCCTGCCGAAGTCCGGCCACATGGCGACCAACCACGCCAAGGTGTGCGCCGCCGCCATCGTCGAGTTGCTCGCAGGCCGCGCGCCCGACCCCATCCCGGTCATCGCCAACACCTGCTATTCCGCCACGTCGGGCGACACGGCAGGCTACGTCGCCCACGTCTATCGCTTCGAGGCC
>NZ_JANJXQ010000057.1 GCF_024708915.1 Thiobacillus sp. | reverse complement strand
CCCGGCAGCAATCCGCCCAGCT
This sequence comes from Thiobacillus sp., assembly GCF_024708915.1. The sequence goes on along the minus strand of NZ_JANJXQ010000057.1, from coordinate 19,013 downwards.
TCGACAAGCAGTTCGTGCGCGACTGGCTGCTAGCCAGCGGCTGGAACAAGCAGGCACCGGGACCGGCGTTGCCGGCCGAGATCGTCGACAAGACCAGCGAGAAATACCGCGAGGCGATGACGCGGCTGCTGGGGTAAGCGCCCCCCCTCCTACAGACAAACCGGCCTACGCGCAAACGGTAGGAATGGACCTGTTCCCGGCGTCCGCATGGCATTACCATTCAGGGCTCGGCAGCTAGCGTTCCGCCTTTCATCCGGGCACGCGGCGCACGCCGCTTCCCCTGTTCCACACAAGAGATAGAGTCATGATCTACGAAGATTTTGCCAGCGCACAATCGTTTTTCCTGTGGTCGACCTTTGCGATCGCCCTGATCATGGGCGCCGTCGTCAACAAAACCGGCTTCTGCACCATGGGCGCGGTCTCCGACTGGGTCAACATGGGCGACACCGGCCGCATGCGCGCCTGGATACTGGCCATCGCGGTCGGCGTACTCGGTGTGACGGGCCTGGAAGCCGCCGGTCTGGTCAACGTCACCAGCACCTTCCCGCCCTACCGCCAGACCAATTTCGTCTGGCTGGAGAACGTGCTCGGCGGCGTTCTGTTCGGCATCGGCATGACGCTTGCCTCGGGCTGCGGCAACAAGACGCTGATCCGCATCGGCGGCGGCAACATCAAGTCGGTCATGGTACTGCTGATCATCGCCGTGATTGCCTATTTCATGATCAACCCCTTCCCGGGCAGCGACAAGACCCTGTATTCCACCCTGTTCTATTCCTGGACCAACCCGACCGCAGTCGCGCTGACCACCAACCAGGATCTCGGTGCGATGCTGTTCGGCGACAACGCTGCCACCGGCCGCATGGTGGCGGGTGGCATCATCGGCGGTCTGCTGCTGGTCTGGGCGTTCAAGTCGGCCGAATTCCGCACCAGCTTCGACAACCTCCTCGGCGGCCTCGTGGTGGGCCTCGCGGTGCTCGCCGCCTGGTATGTCACCAGTAACGTCTCAATCAACGCCGACGGCGAAATGATGGCGCTGCAAGCTTACGTGCAGGACTGGGATCTGTATGCGCCGGCCGATGCGGTCCGGCCCGCCGCCGCCGGCCCGCTTGCCTCGCAGTCTTTCACCTTCATCAACCCGATGGGGCAAACGCTGGGCTACGTCGCCAACGGCTTCGACCGCACCCTGCTCACCTTCGGCATCATGGCGCTGGCCGGCGTGATCGCCGGCTCCCTGCTGTGGGCGCTGATCTCGCGCAGCTTCCGCATCGAGTGGTTCGCCTCCGGCCGCGACTTCATCAACCATTTCATCGGCGCGGTCCTGATGGGCTTCGGCGGCGTGCTGGCGATGGGCTGTACCATTGGCCAGGGGATTACCGGCTTCTCCACCCTGGCGCTGGGCTCCATCTTCACCTTCGTCGCCATCGTGTTCGGCAGCGCCGTCACCATGAAGGTGCAGTACTACAAGATGGTGTACGAGGCCGATGCCACGTTCTTCAAGTCCTTCATCACTGCGCTGGTCGACTTCAAACTGCTGCCCGCCGGCATGCGCAAGCTGGAAGCGGTATAAATCCAGTGCGGCTTCCTTGCCCGGCAAAAAGCCCCGCTCCAGGCGGGGCTTTTTGCCGAACTGCAACACCGGGCCTCACACACGGCGGCTCACCGCCCGCGCTATTTCAGCGTCGCGGCAAGGAAGTCGGCCACGGCTGCCACCATGTCGGCTTCGTGCCCGGTGAAGAAGTGGTCGGCACGGGCGATCATCGTCTGCCTCGAAGCAGCCGCAGCCAGACTTTGCTTGCGCTTGCCCGCATTCGCCAGCACCGCCGGCAGATCGTTGTCGCCGTACAAATCGAGAATCGGCAGTTTCAGCGCGGCGTAGTCGTCCACCGAAATGCCCAGGCTGGCCCACGATTTCACTGCCGGATCGGGTTTCCCGGCCAGGTAGACCCGGCTCATGCGCGAGCCCATGCTGTGGGAAACAAGGGCCAGCTGCGTGTAGCCCTTGGCCTTGAGAAACTCGACCGCCTCGGCGATGCGCTCGGCCGCTTCGGGAAAGGTCGGCGTATAGGCCTCGCCCTTGGCGTCGGCCGCCAGCACGGGCATCTGGATCGACAACGTGGTGAACCCGCGGTCGGCCAGTTCGCTGCGCAGTGTGCCGACCATGCCCCAGTCGGGATGAATGCCCATGCCATGGACGACCACCACCGCCTTGTGGGTGTCGGCCACCGGCGCGAACAGCGCAAGGAATTTGTGATGCCCGCGCGGGGTTTGCAGATAAACCGGATCGCCCACCACCAGTCCGGGCACCACCTCGTCCGCCCATTTCTTCTCGCGTGCATAATCCGCCGCCGGTTCGGCAGAAACCGCCAGGGAAAACAGCGCCGCCAATCCGGCCATCAGACCCAGCAACAGGTTTTTCTTCATCTCTCCACTCCCGGACGTTAAAGTTCATATTCAACCTGCCCGATAATTCTACGAAACTGCAGTTTTATCAACCATTTCAGAGTAAAGACAGTGACTGCCAAGCAGCTGCGTATTGTGCCTTCCTCCGTGCCGCCTGGTCCGGCACGCGACACGCGCCCGCGCAGCGGGGCACGCGTGGTGATCGTCGACGATCGCAGCACCGCCCGCAGCCTACTGGAAGGCCTGGCACGCACACTGGAGCCGGGTGTCATCGTGGAAAGCTTTGCCGATCCGCAGGATGCGCTGGCGCAGATGCACCTTGCCACACCGGATCTCATCATCACCGACTACCGCATGCCCGGCATGGACGGCATCGAATTCACCCGCCGGGTCCGCGCCGAACGTCGCCTGGCCGAGATACCGATCCTCATCGTCACCGTGGTGGAAGACCGCCAGGTCCGTTATCAGGCACTGGAAAACGGCGCGACCGATTTCCTCACCCGGCCGATCGACCCGCAGGAATGTCGTGCCCGCTGCCTCAACCTGCTGGCGCTGCGGCGCAGCCAGAAAATGGTGAACGACCGCGCACTATGGCTGGAAGAGCAGGTAATGCAGGCCACCCGCGAAGTGCGCACGCGCGAACGCGAAACCCTGATGAAGCTGGCCAAGGCAGGCGAATATCGCGACCAGGAAACCGGCAACCACATCATCCGCATGTCGAAGTACGCCCGCCTGATCGCCGAGAAACTCAATCTCTCCGCAATGGAATGCGATGAGATCGAAGCCGCCGCACCGATGCACGACATCGGCAAGATCGGCATCCCCGATCTGGTTCTGCTCAAACCCGGCCGGCATACCCCGGAGGAGCAGAAAATCATGCGCCGCCACCCGCTGATCGGCCACGAGATTCTCGACGGCAGTCCATCGCGCTATCTGCAGATGGGCGCAGTGATCGCACTCGGCCACCACGAAAAATTCGACGGCAGCGGTTACCCGCAAGGCCTGGCCGGCGAGGACATCCCGCTTCCCGCGCGCATTGTGGCGGTGGCCGACGTATTCGACGCGCTCACGTCCGACCGCCCCTACAAGCGCGCCTGGTCGTTCCAGGACGCGCTGAACTACATCCAGTCGGAAAGCGGCAGGCACTTCGATCCTGCCTGCGTGCGCGCCTTCGAGTTGCGCATCGATGCCGTAGCGGCCATCATGCGCGATCTGGGCGACGCGCCCGGCTGAATCTCTACCCGTGTCGAACCTGCTCCCCTGCCCCGCTTTTGTCGAACGCTTGCAAAGGCGGGTTCAGACACGGCCGGACACCGAGTTTCAGCAGGCATTGATCCGCCTGTGCATTGTTGTCGGCCTCTATCTGTATTTCTCGCTCGGCGGCCTTGAGCACGGCTCCACCCTGTCCGAGCAAGTCCACTTTCTTGGGCTGAGCTTCACGCTGATTTCCCTTGCGTTGCTGATCGGCACGATCGTCCATCCGGGCGTCTCCATCATCCGCCGTGGCGCCGGCATGCTGCATGACTTCACCGTCATTACCTACATGCTGGCCATCTCGAACGAAACCGGGGCGCCTATCGTCGCCATCTATCTTTGGGTCACGCTGGGCAACGGTTTCCGCTATGGCATACCGTATCTGCTCATTTCGATGCTGGCGTCTGCGGCCGGATTCATCGTGGTTTATCAGTTCAACCCCTTCTGGCACGAACATACGCCGCTCTGGTGGGGCATGTGGCTGATGCTCATCGTCGTCCCGCTTTACGCGTCCAGCCTGCTGAAACAGCTGCACGGCGCCGTCAGGCGGGAAAAAGAGGCCAGCCAGGCCAAGTCGAGCTTCCTCGCCAACATGAGCCATGAGCTCCGCACGCCGCTCAACGGCGTCATTGGCGTTGCCGATCTGCTGGCGGAAACGAAGCTCGACAAGGAACAAAAGGAGTTTGCCCAGATCATCCGCGCATCGGCCAACACCCTGCTGGAGCTGATCGACAACGTGCTCGACATTTCGCGCATCGAAACCGGCCGTCTTGCCACGACGGGAGAGGATTTCGACTTGCACCGCCTGGTCAACGGCACGATCGCGATGATGGAAACCCTGGCGCAGCGCAAGGGGCTGGTGCTGGGAGCGCACATTGCGCCGCAGACGCCGTTTCAGCTACATGGCGATGCGCGCCACCTGCGCCAGATCCTCATCAACCTGATCGGCAATGCCATCAAGTTCACCGAACACGGCCGGGTCGACGTCTACATCCGTCCGGCCGGGCAAGGCCACCCGCAACGCCTGCGCTTCGAGATCGTCGACACCGGCATCGGTATTCCGGAAGCCGTGCAGGCACGCATATTCGACAGCTTTACCCAGGCCGACCCATCCATTACCCGCCGTTTCGGCGGCAGCGGCCTGGGCACCGCCATTGCCAAACAGCTGGTGGAAACGCTCGACGGTCACATCGGCCTGCACAGCCGCGAAGGGGAAGGCACGACATTCTGGTTCGAGCTGCCGTTCGCACTGCAAGCCGCCCAGCCCGCCGCATCCACGGAACAATTCGACACGCCGATGCGGGTGGCGATTCTGGCAGGCGGCGAACTGAGCGCCCGTATCCGGACGATGATCCGCAACTGGGGCGCCGAAACCGTGACGGTGGACAACACCACCCGGCTTGCCGCCGAATTGTCCGCCTATCTGTCTGGCGGTACGCCGCTGGGCGCGGTGGTGGTGGAACGCGGTGTGCTGCCGGGCGACCCGGGTGCCTTCCTGCACCTGCTGCGCGACGATCCCGGCCTGGCTGCGTTGCCGGTCATCCTGATCGAGTCCGATGCCGGCATGGCCCTGACACGCGACACGCAGTTGATGCGCGACGGCTACGCGTCGGTGCTGCGCACGCCGGTCAATACGACGCTGTTGTTCAATGCCATCCACGCGGCCGTCAGCCATGACATGCCGCACAACGTAGTATCGCTGGCCAACCGCTTCCAGGCGCAGAGCGGACAGACAGCCCCGCTGCGCATCCTGGTGGCGGAAGACAATCCGGTCAACCAGCGGGTGATCCGCGGCCTGCTGGAGCACGCCGGGCACGAGGCCTATCTGGCACATGACGGCGAGGAAGCCCTGAGTATGCTCGAATCCGGCGACCACCCTTACCATCTGGCCATTATCGACATGCACATGCCGCAGCTGTCGGGGCCCGAAGTGGTGCAACGCTGGCGCTTCATGGAAAAGGGGCATCTGCCCATCATCATGCTGACCGCCGACGCGCGCGCCGAGGCGCAGGCTGCCTGCGAAGCGGCGGGGGCGGACAGCTTCCTCACCAAACCGGTCAACAGCCGCGAACTCGTGGATCTCATTGCCCGGCTGGCCAGCCAGCAGATGGAAGCCCCTGCTGCCGCCCCGTCCCGCCCGCAGCAGCGGGAAGAACTGGATGAATCGGTACTGGACGATCTCGCCCAGCTGGGCGGGCATGATTTTGTGCGCGATCTGCTTGCCAGTTTCGAGGAAGACAGCGAACGTTCGCTGCGCGACATCGAGCGCGCCCTGGCCAGCCAGGACTACGGCCAATGGCACGACCAGCTGCACATGCTGAAAGGCGGCGCCAGCGATGTCGGGGCCAACCGGCTGGCACAACTCTGCACCGAAGCCGAGCGCATCAAACCTTACGAGATGAGCGACGCGAGCACGCGCCAGAAACTGGACGACGTGCGGTTTGCGCTCGGCGAGGCGCAAACCGCCCTGATGGCCTATCTGGACCGGAAATTACGCGCCGAAAGCTTTTGACGGCTCCGCCGCGGCAACCGTTTCGCTCTTGCTGGTTTGCCGGCTGACCAGCCGCTCCATCATCCGCAAGTCCTTCGCTTCCAGACGCAGAGCGGCATCCACCCAGATTTCGGTGATGCGGACCAGCTCGTCGTACGACGCAGGCTGGCTGACCTCGCGCGCGGCGCGCAAGGCGAGGATCCCGTTGCGGGATTTCTCCTCGCGCCGGATATAGTCGCAAACCGCAGCCTCCCCTTCGCCCGGCTCCGCCAGCACATCCACCACACCCATTTCGTACAGTTCCTCAGCCAGATAAAGCTTGCCGCTGCGGATGATTTTCTCGGCCTGGTGATGCCCTACGCGACGCCCCAGAAAGGTCATCGCACCCATCCCCGGAAACAGGTTGAAGAGGATTTCCGGCAACCCCATCCTGGCACCGCGCTCGGCGATCAGCACATTGGCCGCCAGCGCGCTTTCGAATCCACCGCCGAGCGCCTGCCCCTGAACCAGGGCGATACTCGTCACATTGGGCCGGTTCAGGTGGCTGTGCACCGCATAGGAACAGTCGATGCAGGAAATGGCGTAATGCAGCAGCGCAGCGCGGTCGCGCGCCTCGATATGCTGCATGAAGAGACTCAGGTCGCCCCCCAGGCTGAAGGTATCGGGCACCTTCGATGCGAGAACGAAATATTTCACGTCCAGCTGCACGGGGTCATCGATCGTCTCGATCATGCCGTTGCCCCAAGCCAGCAACTCGCGCAGCAAGGTTGGCGTAAAACAGGGACGCGGCTCGGCGTGCATATACCCCCAGGCAACCTGGCTGTGCGGATCGAAATACGTGGTGAGCTGCTTGTATGCGTTTTGTTGGGGTTGCAGCGTGGTGTGTACAGCTTGCAGGTGTGCCATGAGTATCTCCGCGTAGTTATTGAATCAATCGGCCATGCGTCGAATTTTCGGCATGTGTCGAAAGACTAGCGCGGCCGATGCAGCCACTCAAGCATGAAATCGTTGCATGCGGCTCATCCCAACATCTGGTGCAGCAGCGTGTCGCCGAAGGCTAGATCATGGTGCGGCCATACGCCGCCTAGAATGTCCATGCCATGCGCAGCGCCAGCACCAGCAGCAGCAGCGCAAAAACCCGTTTCAACGGCCTCACTGGCAGGCGATGGGCGGTGCGCGCACCGAGCGGCGCAGTCAGCACACTGCCCAGCACGATGCCGAAGAGCGCCGGCAAATAGACGAAACCGAAACTGCCGGCGGGCAAGCCGCTGGCGCCCCAGCCGCCCAGCACGTAGCCGGCCGCGCCGGCGATGGCGATCGGAAAGCCGATCGCCGCGGAGGTGGCGATCGCCCGGTGCAGCGGGACGTTGTGCCACAGCATGAAGGGCACCGACAGGGTGCCGCCGCCGATGCCGACCCAGCTCGACACTGCGCCGATCACGCCGCCGGCCGCGGTCGTCCCGGCGCGCCCCGGAAGGCCCCGATGCGGCGCCGGCCGGAACTCGAACCACATCTGGGCGGCGGCGTAGAACAGGAAGGCGACGAAGACGAGCTTGAGCACGAAGGCCGACACCTGCGCTGCCAGAAGCGCGCCTGCCAGCGTGCCGAGGAGGATGCCCGGCGCGATTGCCCGCACCAGCGGCCACTCGACCGCGCCGTGGCGGTGGTGGGCGCGCACGCTGGAAAGCGAGGTGAAGAGGATCGACGCGAGCGAGGTGCCGAGCGCGAGCTGCGGCTCGAGGCCGGCGGCGAGGCCCTGCGCCTGCAGCAGGAAGATCATCACCGGCACGATGATGAGGCCGCCGCCGACGCCCAGCAGGCCGGCGACGAAGCCGACCACGAGGCCTAGGCCGACGTAGGCGGCGAGCAGCGCCGGGGCCAGCTCGGGCATCGCTTAGAGGTGCTTGACGATGAACGCGTATTCGGCCGGGTCGACCGGGGTGATCGACAGGCGGTTGCCGCGCTGCAGGATGCGCATGTTGGCGAGCTCGGGGTAGCCGCGGATCTCGGCGAGCGGCATCAGCCGCGTCTTCCTCACGAGCTTCACGTCGACGTTGAACCAGCGCGGCGTCTCCGGTGTCGCCTTGGGGTCGAAGTACTTGTTCTTCGGGTCGAACTGGGTGGCGTCCGGGTACGCCGGCGTGCTCACCTCGGCGAGCCCCGCGATGCCCGGCTCGGCGCACGACGAGTGGTAGAACAGCACCTTGTCACCGGGCTTCATCTGGTCGCGCATGAAGTTGCGCGCCTGGTAGTTGCGCACGCCGTACCAGGCGACGCTCTGGTCGGGCATGGCGGCGAGGTCGTCGATGCTGACGTCGGAGGGCTCGGACTTCATCAGCCAGTAGCGCATTAAAGTTTCCTCGCGCAGCGAAGCCCTGTCCCCCTCTCTCCCGGCGGGAGAGGGCGGGGAGAGGGGGGAACACCACGCAGCAGCAGTAGATCGAAAATCTTCATCACGCCCGCTTGATCAGGGTGCCGACGCCTTCCGGCGTGAGGATCTCGAGCAGCAGCGCATGCTCGACGCGGCCGTCGATGATGTGCGCGGTCTTCACCCCGCTGTTCACCGCGTCGACCGCGTAGCCGACCTTGGGAATCATGCCGCCGGAGATGGTGCCGTCGGCGATCAGTTCGTCGACCTCGCGCGGGGTGAGTCCGGTCAGGAGCTGCATCTGCTTGTCGAGCACGCCCGGCGTGTTGGTCATGAAGATGACCTTTTCCGCCTGCAGCACGCCGGCGATCTTGCCGGCCGCGACGTCGGCGTTGATGTTGTACGCGTTGCCGTCGGCGTCGGTGCCGAGCGGCGCCACCACCGGGATGAAATCGCGCGCGTCGAGCACCTGGATGATTTCCGGGTCGATGCCGGTGATCTCGCCGACCTGCCCGATGTCGAGCATCTCGTCCGCCTTCTCCTTGCTCTTCACCAGCATCTTCTTGGCGTGGATGAAGTTGCCGTCCTTGCCGGTGAGCCCCACTGCGCGGCCGCCGTGCTTGTTGATCAGCGTCACGATGTCCTGGTTGACCAGCCCGCCGAGCACCATCTCGACCACGTCGAGCGTCTCCTCGTCGGTCACCCGCATGCCCTGGATGAACTCGCTCTGCTTGCCGATGCGCTGCAGCAGCCCGGCGATCTGCGGGCCGCCGCCGTGCACCACGACCGGATTCATGCCGACCAGCTTGAGCAGCACCACGTCCTTGGCGAAGGCCTCCATCAGGTGGCGCTCGGTCATGGCGTTGCCGCCGTACTTGATGACGATGGTCTTGTCGTAGAAGCGCTGGATGTAGGGCAGCGCCTCGGAGAGGATGGCGGCCTTCTCGGCGGCGGTGTGCGGGGAGGTCATGGCGGCTCCGGGGGTCAGTTCGCTGCGGATTTTACGCCAATAAAAAAGGCGGCGCGAAGCCGCCCGGGCGAATGCCGGTGCGCCAGGCGCACCGCTTTCGTCAGTGCTGCATGCCGCCGCCCATGGGGGCGCGCGCCTCGGCCTTGACCTCGATGGTCTGCTGCTTGCCAGCCGACTCGATCACCAGCGTGAGCGGGATGACGTCGCCGGCGGCGATCGGCTTCTGCAGGTTCATCAGCATGATGTGCAGGCCGCCCGGCTGCAGCGCGACGGTCTTGCCCTTCGGCAGCTCGATCGCCTTCACTTCGCGCATCCGCATCACGTCGCCGTCCATCTTCATCTCGTGCACTTCGACGCGCGGCACGGCCGGGCTCGACGCGCCGACGAGGCGGGCGTCGGCGTCGGACTGGATCTGCATGTACGCGGCGCTGACCTTCTGCCCCGGCATGGTGGCACGCGCCCAGGCGTCGGTGACGCTGACATTCGCGGCCCAGGCGGGCAGGCTGGCGCTGGCCAGCAGTACGGCGGCAACAAGAGCTTTCATCGGTTTCTCCTCAAAGTTGAACCATCAGAACTGGTAATTCACCGCAGTGTAGATCGAACGGCCCATGCCGGGAACCGGGGTACCCCACTGCGGCACGGTCGGGACCTCGCTGACGGTCATCGTCGTGCCCTGGCCGATATAGGCGCCGCCGAGCGGATGGTAGTAGAGCCGGTCGAACACGTTCTCCACGCCGAAATCGACACGCAGCTGCTTCCAGGAATGGCTGGCGCGCAGGTTGAGCAGCGCGTAGCCGGGGGTTTCCATCTCGTTGCGCATTTCGGACACGTCGTCCTTCCGGCTGACCATCACCACTTCAGCCGCGTTGTTCCAGCCGCCGCGCTTCTGCGTCAGCGCGAGCTTGCCGTTGAGCGGCATGATGTTGTACAGGTTGTCGTCGGTGTCGCGGTTCTCGCCCTTCGTGTAGCTGACGAGGCCGTTGAGCCCGAACTCGCCGAGGCCGTTCTTCGCCAGCGGCATCCGGCCCGACAAGTCGATGCCGTAAATCTGCGCCGACTGGTTGACGAACTTGAGCACGGTGTACTGGTCAGTCACCAGCGTCGTGCGCGCCGTGTTCGTCGCGGCGTCCCACTGGACCGCGTCGATGTAGTCGGTGACGTAGGTGTAGTAGGGCGTCGCCTTGAACTCCCAGGCGCGGTCGGCGGCATGCCAGTCGAAGGTGGCGGACACGGTGTTGGACTGCTCGGGTTCGAGGTCGAGGTTGCCGATATAGCCGTTGCCGTCGCCGGACCAGTTGACCATAAGCGCCGCCATCTGCCAGGTCGACCAGGTGTAGCGCTCGTGCAGGTTGGGCGAGCGCGTCTTGTGCGCGAAGCCGAATTCCACGTCGCGCGTGGCGCTGGGTGTGTAGCGCGCCAGCAGGGTCATGTCCCAGTTGTTGTCGGCCTTGCTGTGGTCGGCGTTGTTGAAGTTGGCTGCGTCGCGGGTCTGGTTGCCTCCGCTTGCTGCGACGACGGTCGGGTAGGTGTCCGTGTTGTAGCCGTGGACATCACCGGCATCCATCATCACGCGCTCGTAGCGCACCCCGGCGAGCGTCATCCATTGCGGGTTGAGCTGCTTTTCCCATTCGGCGAAGACCGCCGCGCGGTCACGCTCGCCGTCGTTGACGTTCAGGAAGTCATAGGGAGCCATGCCCGCGCCGGAGGCCGGCCACCAGTCGTCGAGGCGATAGCGCTGGTATTCGGTTCCGACGCGCAGCAGGTCCTGCTGGGTCAGGTCGATGTCGGCCTTGACGACCGCGCCGGTGTTCGTGCTCTCGGTATACATCGGCATGCCGGAAGCGCATTTCGGGTCGCTGAGGTCACATGGCGCACCGGGGTAAGTGGGCTGGCCCGAGTAGTACCAGTACTTCTTGTCGGCGCCGAAATCCATGAAGTGGTCGACGTCCTCGTGGTAGACGCGCGCCTCCAGCTTGCCCCAGTCGAGGTCGCCGAGGTAGCGCAGGTTCACGCGCTTCTGGTCGTTGCCGAGCATGTCCATGCGCTGGTTCGGCCACAGCTGTTCGGGCAGGTCCTGCAGGCCGAACTTGGCCTCCACCAGGTGGGCGCCGCCGCGGAACGCCAGCCCGAGCGTGTGGTTGCGGGTGTCGTAGGCGGTCGAGCCGACCTCGTCATCCGGCAGGGTGTGGCCCGGATGGCCGGTGAAGCCGGCGGGCGTGCCCGCGACGAAGAGACTGTCCTTGAAGTCGCCGCCGGCGACGTAGTTGTCCGATTGCGCGATGGCGCCGGTGTAGGAGATGTTGAAGTTCTCGGTCGCGTAGGTCGCCGCTGCGTTGGCGCCCATGGCGTTGCCGTTGCTGCGGTAGAAGGCGCCGACCTCGCCCTTGACGAGGCTGGCCTCGCCCGCCTTGGCGAACTCGGGATCGGCGGTCTTGGCGACGATCGAGCCGCCGATGCTGTCGCCGCCGACGCTCACCGGGGCGATGCCGGCGTAGACCTCGAGCGAGTCGACCTGCGACGGGTCCAGGTACGACAGTGCCGGGTTCATGTGGTTGGGGCACGCCGAGATCAGGTCCATGCCGTCGACCTTGATGCGCAGCCGGTCGTCCGCGAGGCCGTGGATCGCGGGCAGGCTCGACACGCCGCCGGCACCGTACAGGCTCACGCCCGGCACGTCCCGCAGCAGCGTCGCGGTGTCGCTGGTCGTCGCGCGCAACGTCGGCAGGTTCTCGACCACGGTGGCGAGGGGCGCTGCGTCTTCCTTGCCGACGACCTCGACGGTCGGCAGCTCGGTTTCGTTCGCGCCAGCGCCGAGCGGCAGCAGGCTGGCGGCGATCAGCAGGGGCAACACGCGGGGGGTGAAGGCTGGGTTCGGCATGGCACAAGGCTCGTTGTTATAAAAGAGACTGGATTGTCCCGTTTCAGCCATGATTCGGGAATGCGACAAATCGTCGCAGCGGCGGCTGCAACGCCGCGGCCCGCGGGTGGTCTTGCATACAGGAAGGACAATTTGCCGCAATTCACGTGCGGCGCACGGATTACAATTTCGCCATGCCGTCCGGACCGGATTCCACGCTGCTCTCCACCCTGCCCGCCCGCGCCCTGCTGGGGCGGCTGCTCGCCGTGCGCATGTCGCTGATCGGCGGCTGGGCGGCGGGCGTCGTCTGGCTGCACTGGGGGCTCGGCATCCGGATGACGCTGCTGCCGATGAGCGCCGTGCTGACGCTGCTGGTGCTGTTCGCGCTCTTCACGGCATGGCGGCTGCGGCTGGACGCGCCGGCGACGCAGATGGAGTTCCTCGCCCATCTGCTCGCCGACCTCACCGCCTTCGCGGTGCTGGTGTTCTTCAGCGGCGGGGCGACCAACCCCTTCGTCTCGCTGATGCTGGTCCCGGTCGTGATCGCCGCGATCAGCCTGCGCCCGCGCTGGGTGTGGCTGCTGGCCGCAATCGCAGGCGCCTACTACGCCCTGCTGCTGTTCGTCTACCAGCCGCTCGCGGTCGCCGACCCGGTCGCCGCCTACGGCATGCACCTCGGCGGCATGTGGTTCAACTTCCTCATCAGCGCGGGATTGATCGCCTTCTTCGTGACGCGCATGCATGCGGCGCTCCGCGTGCGCGACCAGGAACTCGCCGCGCTGCGCGAAAAGCAGCTGCGCGACGAGCGCATCGTCGCGCTCGGCACCCAGGCCGCGCTGGCGGCGCACGAGCTCGCCACCCCGCTCGCCACCATCCAGACCACCGCGCACGAACTCGCCGGCGAGTTCGCCAACGACCCCGACATCGGCGCCGACTGCCGGATGCTGGAGCAGCAGGCGCAGGCGTGCAAGCGCATCCTCACCCGCCTCGCCGCGCGCGCCGAGGACGGCGCCCCTGCCGCACGCCCCCTCGACGCCTGGCTGGCCGAAGTGATCGAGCGCTGGCAGGTGCTGCGCCCCGACGCGCAGGTGACGGTGAAGCTGCCGGCCGACCGGCGCAGCTTCGTGCCGCCCGACGGGCTCGAGCAGGCGGTCATGAACGTGCTGAACAACGCCGCCGACGTCACGCCCGACGTCGTCGAGTTCAGCGCCGAGGCCGATGACAACGGGTTGCGCATCGACATCGCCGACCGCGGACCGGGCTTCACCCCCGAACAGAAGGCGCAGGCCGGGCGCGTGCTTTTCAGCGGCAAGCCAGGGCGCGGCTGGGGCGTCGGCCTCGCGCTCACGCATGCCACGCTGGAGCGGCTCGGCGGCAGCCTGACCCTGACCGGGCGCGAAGGCGGCGGCACCCGCGTGCGCCTTCGCCTGCCATGGAGCCCCTCCGCATGAACGCCGATTCCATGAACCTCCTGATCGTCGAGGACGACGTCGATTTCGCAGCTGCCCTGGCGCGCGCGATGAAGAAGCGCGGCTTCGAGGTCGCGATCGCGCACGACGCCGCGCAGGCACAAGCCGAAGCCGCGCGCCTCGTCCCGAGCCACGCCGTCGTCGACCTCAAGCTGCCCGGCGAATCGGGCCTCAAGGTCGTCGAGCAGCTCGCGGCACGCACGCCGGCGCCGGCCATCGTCGTGCTGACCGGCTACGCCAGCATCGCCACCGCGGTCGAGGCGGTGCGGCTCGGCGCCCGCCACTACCTCGCGAAGCCGGCGGACGCCGACGAAGTGCTCGCGGCGCTGCTGCGCGACGAGCCCGATGCCGAACTCGACGTCAACCCCGAGCCGCTGACAGTGGCGCGGCTGGAATGGGAGCACATCCAGAAGGTGCTCGCCGAGCACGACGGCAACATCTCGGCGACCGCGCGCGCGCTGAAGATGCATCGGCGCACGCTGCAAAGGAAGCTCGACAAGAACCCGCCGAAGCCCGCCTGAGCACGGAACTTCGCCCTCCGCGCGGCGGTCTGCACGTTCGACCCGAACCCGAGGAAAGCCCGCCATGAACCTGAATTCCCTGCTCGACCAGTTGCTCGGCGCCGGCCAGTCGGCGCCGTCGAACCCGCCCGCCGGCCAGGGTGGCGGCAAGCCCGGCTATGCCAACTTCGGCACCGGCATGCTTGCCGGCGGCGTGCTCGGCCTGCTGCTCGGCGACAAGCGCGTGCGCAAGTTCGGCGGCAAGGCGCTGACCTACGGCGGCGCCGCCGCGCTCGGCGCACTCGCGTTCCGCGCCTACAGCAACTGGCAGCAGCAGAAGGCCGCCGCCGGCGCCGTCCCGGCGCCCGTCGCGCAGCCGGCGCAGTTCCTCCCCGCCCCGGCTTCTGAGGACCACAGCCGTGCGGTGCTGAAGGCGCTGATCGCGGCGGCCAAGTCCGACGGCCACATCGACGCGCGCGAGCGCGGCCTGATCGAGCAGAAGCTCGCGACCCTCGCCGACGACCCTGCGCTGCGCAGCTGGATCGACGCCGAGGTCGCGCGCCCGCTCGACCCGACCGAGGTCGCCGCGGCGGCGGGATCGATGGAGGTCGCGAGCGAGATGTATCTGGTGAGCGTGCTCGCGGTCGACGCCGAGAGCTTCATGGAGCGCGCCTACCTCGACGCGCTGGCGACCCAGCTGAAGCTGCCGGCCGAACTCAGGATGCAGCTGGAAACCGAGGCGAAGCAGGCGCTCGCCGCCGGGTAGACGTCAGGCGCCGACACCCCAGTCGACCGCGCCGAAGTACGCGGTCGCCAGCACCACGCCGCCGAACACGATGCGGTACCACGCGAACAGCGTGTAGTCGTGGCGGCTGACGAACTTGATCAGCGTGCGCACCGCGAAGAGCGCGCTGGCGAACGAGGCCGCGCCGCCGATCGCGAACAGCGGGATGTCCCCGGCGTCGAACAGGTGCCAGTTCTTGTAGAGGTCGTACGCGGTCGCGGCGGACATCGTCGGGATCGCGAGGAAGAACGAGAACTCCGCCGCCGCCTTCCGCGACAGCCCGAGGAACAGGCCGCCGATGATGGTCGCGCCCGAGCGTGAGGTGCCGGGCACCATCGCCAGCGCCTGCGCGAAGCCCACCGCGAGCGCGCGGCGCCAGTCGAGGTCGTCGACGGTCGGCGTGCTGACGATGTGCTTGCGGCGCTCGGCCCACAGGATCAGCAGGCCGCCGATCACCAGCGCCGACGCCACCACGATGGGATTGAAGAGATAGCCCTTGATCTCCTTGTAGAAGAGGAAGCCCAGCACCGCCGCCGGCAGGAAGCCCGCCATCAGGTTGATCGCCAGCCGCCTCGACGCCGGCTCGCTGCCGAGCGTCGTCGCCACGTGACCGAGCTTCGCGCGGTACTCGAACACCACCGCGAGGATCGCCGCGAGCTGGATCGCGATCATGAACACCTTGGCCTTCTCGCCGTTGAAGCCCAGCAGCTGGCCGGCGAGGATCAGGTGGCCGGTGCTCGAGATCGGCAGGAATTCGGTGAAGCCCTCGACGAAGCCGAGGATGAGGGCATGCAGGATCTGGGTCGGGTCGGCCATGGTCGGGGTTCGGGCATGAAAAAGCGCGCCGCGCGCGCCCGGGGATTATACGCGGCGAGGCCTACAGCGCTCCGGCCGCCGCCCCGCTGTCCGCCGTCGCCCGGCGCGCCTTCGGCAGGCAGCACGCCACCCGGTTCCGGCCCTCGTCCTTGGCCCGGTACAGGTTCGCGTCGGCATGGGCGATGAGTGCGTCCAGCGTGCCGCCGCGATCCTCGAGCCGGGCCACGCCGAAGCTGGCCGTGACCCGGGTTTCGCCGTCCTCGCGGGGAACGCGCAGCGCGGCGATCGCAGCGCGCAGCCTTTCCGCCAGCGCGGCGGCTTCGGTGCCGCCGGTCTCCGGCAGCAGCACGATGAATTCCTCGCCGCCCCAGCGGGCGAGCACGTCGCCCTGCCGGACGCCGTTCCTCAGCACACCAGCGACCGCCTTCAGCACCGCGTCGCCATGGGCGTGGCCATAACTGTCGTTGAGCTGCTTGAAACGGTCCAGGTCGAGCAGCACGACCGAAAGATCGTGGCCGTGGCGCAGCGCGTTGCTCCACAAGGGCGTGGTCAGATCGTAGAACGCGCGGCGGTTGCTGAGCCCCGTCAGCGGGTCGAGCTGCGCCAGTCGCTCCGCGCGCAGTCGCTCCTCCTGCCCGACGCGGAAGCGGTATGCGAGGGCCAGTGCGAGCAGGGTCGCGTCGGCCAGCATGCCGATCTCGACCGCGCGGAAGGTCCAGCCGTTGAAAGGAATGAAGCCCCAGGTCGACAGCGTCGTCAGCACCGCGCCCACCATCGCTGCACAGGCGGCGAGGAGGAAATAGCGCGCCGCCTTCTGCCCGGCGCGCACCGCGAGGATGCCGAGCGCAGGCATGACGAGGGTGAACGCGAAGACGAATCCGAAGGCGACCAGCAAGGCATATTCCTGGCTGCCCGCAAGGATCGCCGCGGCCAGCAGGCCGGCGCCGGCCGCGCAGTATGCGATGACCGCACGCCGCAGGCGCGGGAAATTCGCACGCAGTTCGAGAAAGCGAAGCGCGAACATCAGGCCCGCGATTCCGTAGGCCACGATCAGCGCCGGGTGTGACCATTGCTGCCACCCGGTCGCCCCCGGCCACAGCCAGGCGAAGCCATGTCCGGTGTAGGCGACGTTCATCGCGATGAAGGCCAGCAGGTACAGCGCGTAGGAGAGGTAGCTCGACGTGCGCAGGCTGGCATAGAGGATGGCGTTGTAGGCGATGAGCGCGAGCAGGAAACCGTACACGAGGCCGTAGCTCAGCTGCTGTTGCATCTGCCGCAGCCGCGACGACTCGCGGCTTTCGAAATAGATTGGCACCACCATGGGGTCGGGCGTCTCGACGCGGACGAACACCTCGCTCGCGCTGGGGGCGAAGTCGTGGTCGAACATGAAGGCACGGCTCATCACCGCCCGCTGCATGAACGGCTGCCGGTCGCCGCCGCGGTGCGCCGCTACCACGCGCCCCTGATTCAGCACGTAGACCTCGATGCGGTCGAGCCAGGCCGTCTCGACCGACAGCCTGCGGGTCGCTGGCGCGGCAGCCGGGTTGTCGACGGCGAAGCGGATCCACACCGGCCTGGCGCCGATGCCAAAACTGAGCACCGGGGCGCTGCCAGGGGAGAGGCGGCCGGCCCGGAACGCAGCGGCCGCGTCGGCGAGTTCGAGGCGCGCGTCGGCTTCCTGCAGGAAAGCCGCCGAACGACCGATCGGCGCGTCGTACTCGACGGCGGTGGAAAGCGGCGCGGCGCCGGCCAGGGCGCCGGCCACAAGCAGGAACAGGCCGGCGAGCCAGCCTGTCAGAGTGGAAGCCGCTCGACGCAAGTGAGGTTGCTGGCCGGCGCGGTCAGACCTTGCGGTAGACCTCGGCGCCCTGCTTCACGAACTCGACCGCCTTGACCTCCATGCCCTTCTCGAGGGCCTCGGCTTCGTTCAGGCCTTCCTTCGCCGCGAATTCGCGCACGTCCTGCGTGATCTTCATCGAGCAGAAGTGCGGGCCGCACATCGAGCAGAAGTGCGCGACCTTGGCCGACTCCTTGGGCAGCGTCTCGTCGTGGAAGGACTTCGCCTTGTCGGGGTCGAGGCCGAGGTTGAACTGGTCGTCCCAGCGGAACTCGAAGCGCGCCTTGCTCAAGGCGTTGTCGCGGATCTGCGCGCCGGGGTGACCCTTGGCGAGGTCCGCCGCATGCGCGGCGAGCTTGTAGGTGATGATGCCTTCCTTCACATCATCCTTGTCCGGCAGCCCCAAATGTTCTTTCGGCGTCACGTAGCAGAGCATCGCGGTGCCGTACCAGCCGATCATCGCGGCGCCGATGCCCGAGGTGATGTGATCGTAGCCGGGGGCGATGTCGGTCGTGAGGGGCCCCAGCGTGTAGAACGGCGCCTCGGAGCAGGACTCGAGCTGGATGTCCATGTTCTCCTTGATCAGCTGCATCGGCACGTGGCCGGGGCCCTCGATCATCACCTGCACGTCGTGCTTCCACGCGACCTGGGTCAGCTCGCCGAGCGTGCGCAGCTCGGAGAGCTGCGCCTCGTCGTTGGCGTCGTAGATCGAGCCGGGACGCAGGCCGTCGCCGAGCGAGAAGGCGACGTCGTAGGCCTTCATGATTTCGCAGATGTCCTCGAAGTGGGTGTAGAGGAAGCTCTCCTTGTGGTGCGCGAGGCACCACTTCGCCATGATCGAGCCGCCGCGCGAGACGATGCCGGTCATGCGGTTGGCGGTCATCGGCACGTAGCGCAGCAGCACGCCGGCGTGGATCGTGAAGTAGTCGACGCCCTGCTCGGCCTGCTCGATCAGCGTGTCGCGGAACATCTCCCAGGTGAGCTCTTCGGCCTTGCCGTCGACCTTCTCCAGCGCCTGGTAGATCGGCACGGTTCCGATCGGAACCGGCGAATTGCGGATGATCCACTCGCGCGTCTCGTGGATGTTCTTGCCGGTCGAGAGGTCCATCACGGTGTCGCCGCCCCAGCGGATCGCCCAGGTCATCTTCTCGACCTCTTCCTGGATGCTGGAACCGAGCGCGGAGTTGCCGATGTTGGCGTTGATCTTCACCAGGAAGTTGCGGCCGATGATCATCGGCTCGGATTCGGGGTGGTTGATGTTGTTGGG
>NZ_JANJXQ010000243.1 GCF_024708915.1 Thiobacillus sp. | reverse complement strand
TCGCCCGATGGCGACATGCAACAGATATCGGCGGGCAGAATGGGTTCGGTGCGCTTGCGGGAAGTCGAGGCCGTGGCCGCGCTGGTGTGAAATTCAGCGCCTATATCGTCTCGCGCACACTTCCCCGGCTGACGCTTTCGCCATCACGCGGCCGCAGCGACCAGAACGACAGCGATGACAGCATCGTCAAGCCGCCCAGCGTCAGAAAGGCGTAGTGCAGCGCGGTCGTCACCGCCGCGCGGTCGGTTTGCGGCAGGTCGCCCAGATACCAGCCGGCGATCAGCGAGCCGCAGGCCAGCCCGAAGCTCATCGACATCTGCTGCAGCGAACTGGCGATGGTGCTGGCCATGCTCGAATCGGCGGTGTCGATGTCGGCATAGGCCATCGAGTTCATGCTGGTGTACTGCAGCGAATTGAAAAAGCCGAAAGCCAGGCCCAGCAGCACGATCAGCGTGATCGGCGTGGCCGGGGACACCAGCGAGAACAGGCAGACGATGGCGCCGATCATGACGGTGTTCGCGATCAGGATGCGCCGGTAGCCGAAGCGCGCCAGCACCCGCGCGGAGACAAGCTTCATGCCCATGGCGGCCGCGGCGATCGGCATCATCAGCAGGCCCGACTGCCACGCCTGCATCCCCAGGCCGAGCTGGAACAGCAGCGGCAGCAGAAACGGCATGCCGCCCACCCCTAGGCGCGTGACGAAGCCGCCGATCACCGCAACGCGGAAGGTGCGCACCCGGAACAGCGCCAGCCGCAGCAGCGGATGCGGCGCCCGGCGGGCATGCCAGACATACGCGGCGAGCAGGCCGAGGCTGAGCAACAGCAGCAGGGTCGCCGAGGTCGCGTCGAGCGTGTGCTCGCCGAAGATTTCCAGCAGCCAGGACAGCAGCGCCGCGCCGCTGCCGAACAGCACCAGGCCGACGACGTCCAGCGGACGCCGCGATTCGCCCCGGTAATCCGGCATGTAGCGCTGCGCCAGCCACAGCGCCAGCAGCCCCACCGGCACGTTGATGAAGAAGATGTAGTGCCACGACAGCCAGTGCACGATCAGGCCGCCGACGGTGGGGCCGAGCAGGGGGCCGATCAGCGCCGGGATGATGACGAAGTTCATCGCCCGCAGCAGCTCCGACTTGGGAAAGGTGCGGACGATCGCCAGCCGCCCCACCGGCATCATCATCGCCGCGCCGACGCCCTGCAGAATGCGCCCCGCCACCAGCGTCGGCAGGTTCTGCGCCAGGCCGCACAGGATCGAGGACAAGGTGAAGAGGGCGATCGCGACGCCGAACACGCGGCGCGTGCCAAAGCGGTCCGCCATCCAGCCGCTGACCGGTATGCACACCGCCAGGCTCAGGATGTAGCTGGTCACCACCGCCTTCAGGCTCAAGGGCGTCACCTGCAGGCCCTCCGCCATCGCCGGCACCGCCGTATTGACGATGGTGGTGTCCAACTGTTCCATGAACAGCGCCACGGCCACGACCCAGGGCAGGTAGGTTTTGACCGTGGAGGGGTTCATCTGTGTGGGTAGGGGCATGGCAGTATCGGGCAAGCTAGTTTACGTCAGCCTGCGTCCAGCGAATGGGCATGGGCG
Source organism: Thiobacillus sp. (assembly GCF_024708915.1). Next base: position 2,415 of record NZ_JANJXQ010000243.1, on the reverse strand, counting down.
GATTACCGTTCATCCCATCCCGTCACTCAGCGCATAATCATGTCCCCCTGTATTCTTCTCCGTTATTTTCGTGGTGAACCCGCAGTGCCTGACACGATTGACCCTGTTGTGAACTGGACCGAAGCCGACGCGAGCCGGTCTGCCCGCTGGCGCTCGGAGGGCGGCGCGCCGCCGCCCAGGCGCGTGATGGTCGTCGACGACCGCCTCACCGCCGATGCGGCCTTTCGTCTGGCCAGCGAGGGCACCGCGCTGCTGTGGCGCGGCGACTTCCAGAATGCGCGCCAGTTGCTGCAGGCCATGGCGCGCCGCATCGACCGCAAGCCACGCAAGCCCGCGTCGTCGCCGACCGAAGCCTTCAATTTCCATCGCCAGGCCCAGTCCCAGCGCGCCCGCACCCTGGGGATGCTGCTGCTGCCGCTGGAGGCGGATTTCAGCATTCCCCTGCGCCGCGCGCCGAATGTTAAAGAAGCCTGCGCCGAAGCCTACGGCGCGAGCGCCGGGCCCTCGGTGGTTTCGCTGCGCGAATTGCTCGGCGTGATCGGCGCCCACGAGTGGCGCAAGAAAGGCGTGGATATCCCCGAACTCGGCGAGCGCATCCATCCGCACTACGGCGTGTTTTCGCCGGTGCGCGGTGAGTATCTGAAGCTGGCGGCCGAGGCGCCGCTGCCGACCTCGAAGCTCGCCTTCGACATCGGCACCGGAACCGGCGTGCTGGCCGCGCTGCTCGCCCGCAGAGGCGTCAAACACGTCGTCGCTACCGACCAGGACACGCGCGCCCTGGCGTGTGCGCGCCAGAATATCGCCCGGCTTGGACTCGCGGGGCGGGTGGATGTGGTCGAGGCCGACCTTTTCCCGCCAGGGCGCGCACCGCTCATCCTCTGCAACCCGCCGTGGCTGCCCGCGCGCGCCAACTCGCCGCTCGAACTTGCGATTTACGACCCGGACAGCCGCATGCTGCTGGGCTTCCTGAACGGGCTGGCGGCGCATCTGGAACCGGGTGGCGAAGGCTGGCTGATCCTGTCGGACCTGGCCGAGCACCTGGGGCTGCGTACCCGGGAGTGGCTGCTCGCCGCGTTCGACGCCGCCGGACTGAGCGTCGTGGAGCGGATGGACACCCGGCCCACGCACCCTCGCGCCGCCGACGACACCGACTCGCTCCACGCCGCGCGCGCAGCCGAGGTCACCTCACTGTGGCGCCTCGCCGCGAAGAACGCTTGACCCGTTGTTTTATCGACCCAATACATCACGCTTCAAAGGACACGCCATGAACACCCGCCGCCATCTGTTTACCTCCGAGTCCGTGTCGGAAGGCCACCCGGACAAGATCGCCGACCAGATTTCCGACGCCATCCTCGATGCGTTCCTGAGCGAAGAGCCCGAAGCCAAGGTCGCCTGTGAAACGCTGGTGGCCGACAACCTGGTGGTGATTACCGGCGAGTTCAAAACCGTGCGCAAGGCGCTGTTCGACGAGGTGCGCGACCGCGCCGAAGCAATTGCCCGCCAGGTGCTGCGCGACATTGGCTACCGCGACGCCGAAACCGGCATCGACCCCGACACCTGCGAAGTGCAGGTCCGTTTCAACCACCAGTCGATCCAGATTCACAAAGGCATCACGCTGGCCGGCGGCGATATCGGCGCCGGCGATCAGGGGCTGATGTTCGGCTATGCCTGCGACGAAACCCCGGACCTGATGCCTTACCCGCTATGGCTGGCGCATCGGCTGGTGCAAAAACAGGCCGAGCTGCGCAAATCCGGCGCCTTGCCCTGGCTGCGTCCCGACGCCAAAAGCCAGGTCACCGTCGCCTACGAAGGCAACAAAATGGTCGGCGTCGAAACCGTGATCATCTCCACCCAGATAGCACGCGACCTCGACCCCGCCTGGGTCGCGCAGGAAGTTGCGCGCGAAATCGTCGACCCCCTCGTGCCGGCCGAACTGCGCACGCCGACGTTCAGGCTATGGGTCAACCCCGCCGGCCCGTTCGAAATCGGCGGCCCCAACGGCGACACCGGCCTTACCGGCCGCAAGATCATCGTCGACACCTACGGCGGCTCCTGCCCGCACGGCGGCGGCGCATTTTCCGGGAAAGACCCCACCAAGGTCGACCGCTCGGCGGCCTACATGGCGCGCTACATCGCCAAGAATCTGGTGGCGGCAGGCTATGCCAAACGCTGCATGGTTCAGCTGGCCTACGCCATCGGCGTGGCCGAGCCGGTTTCCCTGCTGGTCGATACCTACGGCACCGGCACCGAGTCCGACGAAAAACTGGAAGACAGGGTGCGCTGCAGCTTCAGGCTCACCCCGCGCGGAATTATCGAAAGCCTCGATTTGCGGCGTCCCATTTATCGGAAGACCGCAGCGTACGGGCACTTCGGCCGGGCCGAACCGGAGTTCACCTGGGAGCGTACGGATCAGGC
>NZ_JANJXQ010000242.1 GCF_024708915.1 Thiobacillus sp. | reverse complement strand
CGCGGGCGGTCTCGATCACCGCGCCAAACGTCCGGGGAGCGTCATTGTCCGTCAATTCCGCGCGCAATTCAGGAATCAATGCAGTTTCATCCGGGGTGATGAGATTCCCCAGTTCTTCCAGCGGCGGCAGTTCGGACAGCGTGCGCAGCCCGAGATCGCTGAGGAAATGCCCGGTGGTGCCGAACAGCGCCGGGCGGCCGGGCACGTCGCGATGGCCGATGGCCTCGATCCAGCCGCGTTCTTCCAGCGTCTTGACGATGTTGGGATTGACCGAGACGCCGCGGATGTCCTCGATGTCGCCGCGCGTCACCGGCTGGCGGTAAGCGATGATGGCCAGCGTTTCCAGCACCGCGCGCGAGTAGCGCGGCGGCTTCTCGTTCTTCAGCCGCGACAGCCAGGGCTGCATCTCGGCGCGCGTCTGGAAGCGCCAGCCGTCCGCCACCTGCACCAGTTCGGCGCCGCGGCCATGCCACGCTACGCGCAGTTCGTCGAGCGCGCGGCGCAGCACGTCGCTGGCGAGGCTTTGATCCGCTCCTTCCTGCTCGAACATGCGCTTGAGATCGGCCAGCGACAGCGGCTCGACCGCCGCCAGCAGGGCCGCTTCCAGCACGATCTTCAGATCATCGGGATTGTCACTCGGTTGCAGATTCATGCAGTCTCACGTAAATGGGAGCGAACGGCTCGGCCTGGGTGACGTCGAGCAGGGTTTCCTTGGTCAGTTCCAGCACTGCGAGGAAGGTGACCACAAGTTCATGCACGGTCGAGGATTCGGGAAACAAGTCCTTGAATTCCATGAACTCGCCGGGCGTAAGACGCTTGAGGATGCGGCTCATGTGCTCGCGGATCGACAACTCCTGGCGACCGATGCGGTGATGGGTGCGGTTCTTCGCGCGCGACAGGATCGCCAGCCAGGCGGCGGCGAGTTCTTCCGGATGCAGGCTCGGCATGCGTTTCGCCGCCGCCGGCAGGAACACGCTGACGGTGTCGAAATCGCGTCCCGCCTGCGGCAGGGCATCGAGATGCTGGCCGGCCAGCTTCATCTGCTCGTATTCCAGCAGGCGGCGCACCAGTTCGGCGCGCGGATCCTCGCCCTCGCCCGCCTCCTCGGCCTGCTCGCGGCGCGGCAGCAGCATGCGCGACTTGATGTCGATCAGCATCGCCGCCATCAGCAGGTATTCCGCCGCCAGCTCCAGCCGCGTCGCACGCGCCGCCTCGACGTAGGCCATGTACTGCTTGGTCAGCGCCGCCATCGGGATGTCGAGCACGTCGAGGTTCTGGCGGCGGATCAGGTAGAGCAGCAAGTCGAGCGGGCCTTCGAAAGCGTCGAGAAAGATTTCGAGCGCATCGGGCGGAATATAGAGGTCCTGCGGCAGTTCGGTGTATGGCTCGCCCTTCACGCGGGCGACAGGGTGATCAGCCTGGACAAGAAGGGTTTCGACCATGGGGAGATTTTACACGCCTACCCGACTGTCAGAGCCGGAAGCTTGCATTTCGAACCGGGCCTCCTTCGGTCGCCAGCGCCATGGCATAGCCGGCAGCCATCGGGATTTCGCTCAAGTGCCACTGAATCGGGATGCCCCGCTCATCCCGCAGTGCGACGACCGGGTCAAGCGCGCAAAACGCCTGCAATGAATCCAGCCCCAGCCCCGCGGCTTTCACGACGGCTTCCTTGCGTACCCATACGCTGCAGAACCGCTGCGCGGTGTTGCTGGCCTGCTCCAGCACGGCCAATTCCCGGGGAGAGAAGCACTGGCGCGCCACGGCCAGGCAATCATGACAGCCCGCCACGCTTTCGAGATCGATGCCGATCCGTCGTTCCCGGGAAAAACCCAGGGCCACCCAGTCGCCGCTATGCGCGAGATTGAAATTCAATTTTTCTGCCGCCGCCAATCGGGGCTTGCCACAGGGCCCGTAACCGAACTCGATGCCGGCAGGCGGGCACCCGAGGAAACGGCCTAAAAGGCTGCGCAGAAGTCCGCGCGTGCACGCATAACGCTGGCCGTGCCAGGGGTTCAAATAGCGCGCCGCCCGATCGCGCTCGACCGGATCGAGCGTGGCCAGCCCGGCTTCCAGCCAATCCAGGTGCTCGGCAATATTCAGCCAGAGTACATGGACAAATTCTTCCGGCAGATCGAAGAACCCGGGCGGAATATTCATTTCGCCGCGCGCGACACTGGCCATCGAGGCAAACAAGCCGACAGCCTGTCGGCCAGAATCACCGCATTCGCGTCTTTGACCATGGTGCCGTGCGCTCCGGGAATCAAATGCAGGGTCAGGCCGCCCTTGAGCAAGGGACCCCAGCCCTCGCTCGGCCTTGTCAAACCGCCGATCCGTTCGGACGCTTCGAAGTAATACGCCGACAAATCGCAGCCCTGCGGCTGGTAGCCCCACATTGCCCAACGATGGCTTTCGCCCATACCGCGCAGTTCGCGCAGCCGGCCTAAACCAAGAAAATTCAGGACGGTGTAGTAGGTCCGCTCTTGCAGTTCCCGGATTTTTTTCTGTTTGATCAGACGGCGCCAACGGTGCCAGCTGCTGCTGAGCGACTGCGCATGATTGGGCACAAAGCTGTCCAGCAGGAAGAGCTGCACCTCGACGCCCTCCTGCAAAAGGCGACGCGCCATTTCATAAGCCACCAGCCCGCCGCTGGAAAACCCGCATAAAAGGTAAGGCCCGCTGGGCTGGAAGGTGCGCATGGACTCGATGCAATATTGCGCCATGGCTTCGACACTCGTATCGGGCGCCTCGTTGCCGCCGATCCCTCTGGCCTGAAGGCCGTACACCGGTCTGTCTCCCTTGAGATGCCGCACCATGGACTCATAATGGAAAAGGTTTCCGCCGCCGATCGTGTGCAGGCAGAAAAGCGCCGGCTCGCTGCCTCCCGTGCGCATGGCCAGCACCGGGCTGGCAGAATCGGAAGCATCCGCTGCTTCTGTCAGCAGCTGCGCCTGCTGCGCAATGCTGCCCGCGCCAAACCAGAGCGTGTTGAGATGGGGTTTGCGGCCGATCGCCCGATGGATGCGGTCCATGAGCTGGACGGCCAGCAGGGAATGTCCGCCCAGGTCGAAGAAGTTGTCGTGGATGCCCACGCGCGGCAGGTTGAGGGTTTCGGCCCAGATTGCGGCGATCGCGGTCTCGAGCGGGGTGCGCGGGGGCTGGTAGCCGGTTGCAGCAGCATCC
>NZ_JANJXQ010000226.1 GCF_024708915.1 Thiobacillus sp. | reverse complement strand
CAACATGGAATGGGACGTCTATGGCGGCTACAGCGGCAAGATTACCGGCGATCTCGGCTACAACGTCGGCCTGCTCCAGTATTTCTACCCCGACCTGTCCGATGCCGACACGCTTGAAGCCTATGCCGCCCTGACCTGGAAGGGGTTCGGCCTGAAGGCTTCCTACAGCACCACGGATTATTTCGGCGCGGCCGATTCTGACGGCACGGTCTACTGGGATGCCAGCTTCAACTATGAGCTGCCCGCTGCGGTCATGCTCGGTCTTCACTATGGCTACACCGCGGGCCAAGGCGCCCAGGCTGACTACGCCGACTGGAAGATTGGCGTCAGCAAGGAATTCGGCGGCTTCAACTTCGGCCTTGCCTATGTGGCCACCGACGACGACGGCGAGGATCTGTACGGCAAGGTGGCCGACGATCGCTTCATCGTTTCAGTCGGCAAAACGTTCTGAACCGGCTTGAACCTGGGCGGCAGCCGCCCGGTTTTTCCATTTGAGGGAGATTAGGCATGAAATTCGTAACGGCAATCATCAAGCCGTTCAAGCTGGACGAAGTGCGCGAGGCGTTGTCCGCCATCGGCGTCACCGGCCTGACGGTCACGGAAGTGAAGGGATTCGGGCGGCAGAAAGGCCACACCGAACTGTATCGCGGAGCGGAATACGTGGTCGATTTTCTGCCCAAGGTGAAGATTGAAATCGCCATCAGCGCCGAGCTGCTCGAGCGCGTGATCGAGGCAATCGAGAAAGCCGCCAATACCGGCAAGATCGGCGACGGCAAGATTTTTGTCACCAGCCTGGAACAGGTCGTGCGTATCCGCACGGGCGAATCCGGCCCCGACGCCCTGTAAGGAGCCGACCATGAAAAAACTATTTGCTTCGCTGGGCCTGATGGCCTTCCTGCTTGTTCCGGGCCTCGGCCTGGCGCAGGAAGCCGTGGAGCCGGTGGCCGAGGCGGTGACCGCGGTGGCCGGGACGGTCGACGCTGCGACCCCCGCCGCCCCGGTGCCGGACAAGGGCGACACCGCCTGGATGATGGTTTCCACCCTGCTGGTGGTCCTGATGATCGTTCCGGGCGTTGCGCTCTTCTACGGCGGCCTGGTGCGCGCCAAGAACATGCTGTCGGTGCTGACCCAGGTGATGGCGATCTTCGCGCTCATCGCGATCCTGTGGGCGGTCTACGGCTACTCGCTGGCCTTCGGCGATGGCGGCAGCATGAACTGGGCGATCGGCGACCTCTCGAAGCTGTTCCTCGCCGGCATCACCCCGGACAGCACGGCGGCGACCTTCACCGACGGCGTGGTCATTCCCGAATTCACCTTCGTCGCCTTCCAGCTGACCTTCGCCGTCATCACCACGGCGCTGATCATCGGCGGTCTGGCGGAACGGGTGAAATTCTCGTCGCTGCTGGTGTTTTCGGTGCTGTGGTTCACCTTCGCCTATCTGCCGATCGCACACATGGTGTGGGCAACTGGCGGCTACCTGTTCGAAGCGGGCGATCTCGATTTCGCGGGCGGCACCGTGGTGCACATCAACTCGGGCGTGGCGGCGCTGGTGGGCGCGCTGGTGCTCGGCAAGCGCATCGGCTACGGCCGTGACGCGATGCCGCCGCACAGCCTGCCGATGACCATGATTGGCGCCTCGCTGCTGTGGGTGGGCTGGTTCGGCTTCAACGCCGGCTCCAACCTCGAAGCCACCGGCGGCGCGGCGCTCGCCTTCATCAACACCATCCTCGCCCCGGCTGCGGCGGCGCTGGCCTGGATGTTCGCCGAGTGGATGCTGCGCGGCAAACCCTCCATGCTGGGTCTGGCGTCGGGCATCGTCGCGGGCCTGGTGGTGATCACCCCGGCGGCCGGTCTGGTCGGCCCGATGGGCGCGATCATTCTCGGTGCGATTGGCGGTGTGGCCTGCCTGTGGGGTGTCACCGGCCTGAAGAAGGCGCTGGGCTACGACGAGTCGCTCGACGTGTTCGGCATCCATGGCATCGGCGGCATCATCGGCGCCATCGGCACCGGCGTCTTCGTCTCGCCGGCGCTGGGCGGCGTGGGCGTCGACGACTACTCGATGGCCGGCCAGGTGGTGACGCAGGCGACCGGCGTACTGCTCACCATCGTGTGGTCGGGCGTGGTGAGTTTCGTCGCCTTCAAGCTGATCGACATGACCATGGGTCTGCGCGTCAGCGAAGAGCAGGAACGCGAAGGTCTCGATACTGCCAGCCACGGCGAGCGGGCCTACAACGCGTAAATCAACTCCCTTTCTCCGAAGGATCCTGGGGCGCCCTGCAGGGCGCCCTTTTTTGGTGCTCAGGCCAAGGGCGCGTTCCGGCGCGCGCGATGAATCGGCTGAGTACCCGCCGCGCCACACCATGCACATTGGCTGCAACGGGCTATTGAGACAGCCAGGCAATGTTTGAATCCAGCAGTGTTTTTCGCGCCGTCCTGAGCGAGACGGTTCGTTGAGCCGCCTCAATAGAGCGTTGTTTTCAATGCTTATTGATTCGGCCTGCCGTGCCGTCTCATGCAGTCCGGGCAAGCTGACACTGAATGGCGTTTCAAACTTCATACGGCCGAACCAATAAATGCCGCGACCCTTGCGGGCCGGACCTGTCAGCCCGGCATTCCCCGTTCGGCACAAAGCGTGTCCACCAGGCTTTTCAATCTGTCGACTTCCACTTCCAACCGCGCCACCTGGGTCTTGAGCGCGGCGATCTCGCCCACGCCTGGATCGGCGCTGGATTCGGCTGCCGGGGAAGCTGCAGCGGACTCGACGGCCGGCGCGCCGCTGAGCAGATGGGCCCAGCGATTCTCGCGCGAGCCGGGCTGACGCGGCAGCTCGGCCACCATGGCAGCGTCGGGCCGTTCCGCCAGTTCCTGCAGAAAAGCGTCCACTGCCGAGATGTCGGCGAAACGGTGCAGGCGTTCGCTGTTGATGCGCAGTTCACCCGCGGTCTGCGGGCCGCGCAGCATCAGCACGGTGAGCAGGGCGACGGCCTGGGAGGGCAGGCGCAAGGCCTTTTCCATGTTGTGGGCGTAGCGGGTAACGCGGCCACCGCTGGATTCGACGACCAGAGCCGGCCCCCTGAGGCTGTCGATGGCGGCCTGCACCTCGGCCTCGCTGGCCTCGATCACGGGATGACGGCTAGTTTTCTGGTTGCAGCCGGCCACCAGAGCGTTGAGGGACAGCGGATAGGTATCGGGCACGGTGTGCTGCTTTTCGCAGAGCACGCCGAGGACGCGGGTTTCGAGCAGGGACAGGACGGGCAGGCGGGAGGCGGTCATGAAGAGGGCGGATGGTATCGGTCGGGCCATTTATTATGCCCCGCCGTGATGAAAGCGTTTGCCGAGGGGTTGCCTGGTGCTGGCTTGCTGTCGGAACCGGCTCATCTATGATTGATGAAATACTGCTGGCTGGAACGAGGTTGACGTTGAGTCATGCCGGTACGCCGACCATCGGGCTAAGCCCATAAAAACCCCGGGATATGCCCCTTGAAACCGAGCGGCATGGGCAAGCCCTGAGGACTGAGCCAAGTAGGAAGCGGATGCAGGGCGCACCTGCCGCTGATGCGGTTGAGCTGAAGGAGGCGGGATATGCTTGGATTCGAGCACTACGGCATGGGGTGGGGGATGCTGCTGGGATGGTTTCTGCCCCTCCTGCTGCTGGTTCTGATCGGCCTGTATTTCGTTCGCAGCCATGGCGACAAACCGAAGCGCACCGCGCTGGACATTCTGGAAGAACGCTATGCACGCGGCGAGATCGATCGCGACGAATTCCTCAAACGACGCGGCGATCTGATGCAATAAGCGCTGTCTTCCCTGATGGCGGCTCCTGGCCATGGGTTTCAGCTTGGCTTCCGTTGTTTTCAATGCGTTGCGGCTGCGCCGGATATCGATCTGATCCAGCGCCTCGCAGCCGGGCGCGAACAGGCGCAGATTGCGACCGGCCGTGCGGTCTGCGGAAGACCATTCTGCTGCGCGGCCTTTTTAATTGGGTGGCTTTTCGGTAGGCTTCGCGCTAATCCAACGAAAACCGGCCCCATGCATTTCAGCCCCGAAACTTTCCGCGCCTGGCCGACCAAGCGCATCACCCTGCTCGGCATGTCCGGCGTCGGCAAGACGCACATCTCGTCGATGCTGCGCGGCCACGACTGGTTCCATTTTTCCGGCGACTACCGCATCGGCACGCGCTATCTCGACGAGCCCATCCTCGACCTGATCAAGCAGCAGGCGATGCAGGTGCCGTTTCTATGCAACCTGTTGCGGCGCGACTGGATCGACATCAAGAACAACATCAAGATCCACGATCTCGGGCCGGTGCTGACCTTCGTCGGCAAGCTCGGCGGGCCGGCGTGGGGCGGACTCTCGCTGGACGAGTTCACGCGCCGTCAGGCGGCTTATCGCGACGCCGAAATCGCCGCCATGCGCGACGTGCCGGACTTCATCCGCAAGGGCCAGGAAATCTACGGCTATCCACACTTCGTCAACGACGTCGGCGGCAGCCTGTGCGAGCTGGACGAGCCCGGCGTGGTCGAACTGCTGGCGGAGCACACGCTGATCCTCTACATCCAGACCACCACCCGCGAAGAGGAGGACACGCTGATCAAGCGCGCGCAGTCCGATCCCAAGCCGCTGTATTTCCGCCCGGCTTTCCTGGCCGAGCACCTGCCGCGCTATCTCCGGGAAAAAGGCCTCGAATTCGTGGCCGAGGCCGAGCCGGACGATTTCGCGCGCTGGGTGTTCCCGCGCCTGTTCCATTCGCGTATCCCGCGCTACGAGGCGATCGCGCAGCCGCACGGCTACACGGTGACCTCGCAGGAGGTGGCGCAGGTGCGCGACGAGCGCGATTTCCTCGCGCTGCTGGAAACCGCGATTGCCAGGAAAAGCGAGGCGTCAGGCATGAGGCGCGAGGCGTAATCATGCCGCTGGTCGCGCACAATGCCCTGCCCACTTTCGAACGCCTGCGCCAGGATGGCATCACGGTGCTGTCGACCGAGCGCGCGGCCAACCAGGAAATCCGCGAGCTGCACGTCGGCCTGCTGAACATGATGCCGGACGCGGCGCTGGAGGCGACCGAGCGCCAGTTCTACCGG
>NZ_JANJXQ010000135.1 GCF_024708915.1 Thiobacillus sp. | reverse complement strand
GGAGGGGCGGTACTTCAGACCGTCGATTTCGCCGACCGGATCGGGCAGCGCGGCGATCTGCTCCAGGCCTTCGGCCATCCCGGCGACGGCCTTGTCGTTGATCTGCAGGCGGTCGAGCAGCGCGGCGTCGAGCCCGCTGGCGCGCGCCTGCTCCATGTCGCGCGCATTGGCTTCCAGCAGCTTCGCGGTATCGCGCCGGATCGCCGCCGCCATCGCCAAGAGCGCGCGGTTTTTCTGGTTGGTGTCGGCGCGGGCAATCGCGCGCGAGGCTTCGCGCGCCTGTTTGCCCACCGTCTGCATGTAGCTTTTAATATCCATCATCTTTTCCCATTGCCTGCCGGTTCAGCCAGTGTCATGCCCACGCGCAGCAGCGTATCCCAGGGATCGCCCACCCGCTCCAGCCCCTTGGCCTGGCGGTCGATCAGCGCCAGGTCGGTCAATGCGGATTCGACCTGCGCCAGGCTCAGGCGTTTCACCGCCCGCTCGATCTGCGGCGCGCGCTGCCTGTCGCGGCCCCACAGCGTCCGCATCGCTCCAGGCAGGCTGTCGCCCCGCGCCACCGCCGATTTTAGCCTGAGCAGCAGCTGCACGGCCGATGACACCTGCCACAGGATGGCCGGCACCGCTTCGCCGCTGTCTTTCAAATCGGCCACTACCTGGGCAAAGCGCGCGCCATCGCCCGCATACAACGCATCCTGCAGGATATCGGCTTCCAGCCGGCTGACATCGGCCACCGCATGTTCGATATCGGCCAGCGTCACCCTCCCCGGCGGCAGCAACAGTGCGAGCTTGTCGATTTCCTGCTGCGCCGCGAGCAGATTTCCCTCGACCTGGTCGGCCAGGAATTCCAGCGCGGCACGGTCGGCGCGCAAGTCCTGTCTGGCCAGCCGGCGCTCGATCCAGCCGGGCAAGGCGGCGCGGTCGACCGGCTTTGCCTCGACCACCACGCCAGCCGCTGCCAGCGCAGCGAACCAGCGGCTCTGCATGGTTTTCCAGTCCAGCCCCGGCAGGCTGATGAGGGTGAGCGTGTCGGCGGGCAGCCGGGCGGCATAGGTTTCCAGCGCCTTGGCGCCGTCGACGCCGGGCTTGCCGGAAGGAATGCGGATTTCGGCCAGGCGGCGCTCGGCGAACAACGAGAAGTTGTCGCCGGCGGCGAAAATGTCCTGCCAGTTGGTGCGCCCCTGCACGGTGTGGACGCTGCGCTCGGAGTGCCCCGCTGCGCGCGCCGCCGCGCGGATGGCGTCGCCCGCTTCCTGCGCCGCCAGCGGCTCGTCGCCCACCACCACGTAAAGTGCGGCAAGGCCACGCGCAAGGTGGTCGGGCAGGCGATCGGCCGGAATGTTCAAGAAGCGCCGATTCCGGGTTTCAGGTTTTGCAGGCGGCGCAGAATCCGCAAGGCCGCGTTGTCATCCATATCGCGATACAGCAGCTGTTCTTCCGCGCCCTTGGCCAGCACTTTTGTGTCGTCGTAGGTGATATCGCGGGTAAGCTCGATGGTCTCCGGTGCCGCCAGATCCAGCCCTGCCTTGTCGTTCACCGAATAGCTCAGCCGCAAGCCGAGCCGGTATTCGGTGACGCGCCCCGCGCCGGACAGCGAGAGAATGACCCGGGTACGTTCTTCCCGGGTGATTTTGAGCACGGCCTCGGCTTCGTCGGCGGTCGCGACCAGCCGCGTCTGTTTGTTCGCCGTCAGCAGGGAACGGATGCGCTGCGCCACCACGCTACCCGGCGTTGCCTCGACATACAGGCTGGCAAACGGCAGGTCGGCCACACGGCGCAGCTGAAAACCGCAGCCCGCGACGAGCGCGGCAGGCAGGGCGGCAAGGAACAGTCGACGGTTCATGCGACGATATTAACCAAACGTCCGGGCACCACCACGACTTTTTTCGGCGGCTGTCCTTGCAGATATTTCTGCGCCGCCTCGCTCGCCAACGCAACCGTTTCAATGGCTTCGCGCGCCGCCGTCGCCGCCACGCGGATCTGCCCGCGCAGCTTGCCGTTGACCTGCAGCATCAGTTCGATCTCGTCCTGCACCAGTGCGGTTTCGTCCACCGCCGGCCACGTCATCGCGGCACCCGGCTTGAGCTCGGCGTACAGCGTCTCGCTGATGTGCGGCACCATCGGTGCAAGCATCGCGACCGCGGCTTCGAGCACTTCCTGGCGCACGCTGCGGGCGACGGCGTCCATGCCCTCCAGCCTGGCGAGCGCGTTCATCAGTTCCATGACCGCCGCAATCGCGGTGTTGAACTGCTTGCGGCGCTCGATGTCGTCGCTGACTTTCTGGATCGTCTGGTGCAATTGGCGGCGCAGGGTTTTGGCCGCTTCCGGCAGCTCGCCGCCGGCAAATGCCGTGGTTGCGCCGCCCTGCACGTGCTCGTAGGCCAGCTTCCACAGACGTTTCAGAAATCGGTGCGCGCCCTCGACCCCGGCGTCCGACCATTCCAGGCTCTGCTCCGGCGGCGCGGCGAACATGGTGAACAGGCGCGCGGTGTCGGCGCCGTACTGGTCGATCAGCGCCTGCGGGTCGACACCGTTGTTCTTCGACTTCGACATCTTCTCGGTGCCGCCGACCGTGACCGGCTGGCCATCGGATTTCAACACCGCAACGCCATCGCGCAACTCGACGTCGGCCGGGTTAAACCAGGTCTTCTTGCCGTCCGCCGCTTCGCGGTAATAGGTGTCGGCAATCACCATGCCCTGTGTCAGCAGGTTGGCGAACGGCTCGTCGCTCGCCACCAGCCCCTCGTCGCGCATCAGCTTGTGGAAGAAACGCGCGTACAGCAGATGCAGGATGGCATGTTCGATGCCGCCAATGTACTGGTCGACCGGCAGCCACTGGTCGGCCCGCGCATCGAGCATGCCGCCGTCGAAATCGGGGCAGGCGTAGCGCGCGTAGTACCACGACGACTCGACGAAGGTGTCCATGGTGTCGGTCTCGCGCCGCGCCGCGCCGCCGCATTTGGGGCACGTGCAGTTGACGAAGTCGGCGCGCTTGTTGAGCGGGTTGCCGGAACCGTCGGGCACCACGTCCTCCGGCAGCACCACCGGCAGCTGCTCGGCCGGCACCGGCACGTCGCCGCAGCGGGCGCAGTGGACGATCGGGATCGGGCAGCCCCAATAGCGCTGGCGCGAAATGCCCCAGTCGCGCAGGCGGAACTGGGTTTTCTTTTCGCCGAGATTCAGCGCGGCGAGGTCGGCGGCGATGGCGTCAACGGCTTGTGTGTAGTCGAGGCCGTCGTACTTGCCGGAGTTGACGCAGCGGCCGCGCGATTTGTCGCCGTACCATTCCTGCCAGCCGTCGGTGGAAAACGCCCCCCCTCCCCCGCCTGCGGGGGAGGGGGGAAGATCGATGACCTGCTTGATCGGCAGGCCGTATTTCTGCGCAAAGCCGAAATCGCGCTCGTCGTGCGCCGGCACCGCCATCACCGCGCCCTCACCGTAGCTCATCAGCACGTAGTTGCCGACCCACACCGGAATGGCTTCGCCGGTGAGCGGATGGGTCACCTTGAAGCCGGTGTCCATGCCCTTCTTTTCCATCGTCGCCATGTCGGCTTCGGCGACGCTGCCCTGCTTGCATTCGGCGATGAAGGCGGCGAGCGCGGGATTGTCCTGCGCCGCACGGGTGGCGAGCGGGTGCTCGGCCGCCACCGCGCAGAAAGTCACCCCCATGATGGTGTCGGCGCGGGTGGTGAACACCCAGAGCAAATCGTCAGGCATGAGGGGTGAGGGGTGAGGCGCAGTCTTGTCGCCTGCGGCGGGGATTTTGAAGGCGAAGCGCACGCCGACGCTCTTACCGATCCAGTTGGCCTGCATGGTCTTCACCCGCTCCGGCCAGCCCGGCAGGTTGTCGAGGCCGGAGAGCAGCTCGTCGGCGTACTGGGTGATGCGGAAGAAATACATCGGGATGTCGCGTTTCTCGACCAGCGCGCCGGAGCGCCAGCCGCGCCCCTCGATCACCTGCTCGTTGGCCAGAACCGTCTGGTCGACCGGATCCCAGTTGACGCTGGCCATCTTCTTGTAGATCACGCCCTTCTCGAACAGGCGGGTGAACAGCCACTGCTCCCAGCGATAGTAGTCGGGCTTGCAGGTGGCGAGCTCGCGCGACCAGTCGATGGCGAAGCCGAGCGCCTGCAGCTGGGTGCGCATGTGGTCGATGTTGGCGTAGGTCCACGCCGCGGGCGGCACGTTGTTGGCAATCGCCGCGTTTTCCGCCGGCAGGCCGAAGGCGTCCCAGCCCATCGGCTGCATCACGTTGTAGCCGCGCTGCGCGTGGTAGCGCGCCAGCACGTCGCCGATGGTGTAGTTGCGCACATGCCCCATGTGCAGCTTGCCCGACGGGTAGGGGAACATCGACAGGCAGTAGTATTTGGGGCGGTCGGAAGCATCTGCGGCACGGTAGACCTGGCTCGCCGCCCAGCGCGCCTGCGCGGCGCGTTCGATTTCCGATGGAAGGTATTTTTCTTGCATTGCAGCAACCGCTTAGAATCAAGCCGGCGATTATACCGCCGGCTCTGCCGCGCCGCCCGGACATGGCGCATTCCCACTATGGCCAGCCGGGCTGTTTGGCTCTGGCCGGGAACACTGCCCGCCCACCGATGTCGGTTACTGTTCACCCCCAAAGGAGACTCCATGAAAACGCTGCTTCCGCTCACCCTGCTTGTCGCTTCCCTGTCCGCTGCTTCCCCGTCCGTCATGGCCGCCCAGCCCGACGTGCTGCCGGTCAAACAGATCGGCCTGGAACTGGCGCGCGATATCGCCATGGCTTCGGTCGAGGCCTGCCGCCAGGACGGCTACAACGTCTCCGCCGTCGTACTCGACCGGGCCGGCAACGTGCAGGTCGCGCTGCGCGATACGCTGGCGGCGCGCCACACGCTGGAAATCGCCGAGCGCAAAGCCGGCATGACCATCATGTCGGGCATCGACTCAGGCGAATTCCTCGCCGCGCGCGGCGACATCCGCCCCGAGCTCAACCACATCGACGGCCTCATCGTGATGGACGGCGCCCTGCCGATCCGCGCCGCCGGCAGCCTGATCGGCGCAGTCGGGATCTCCGGCGCGCCCGGCGGCGACAAGGATGCCGCCTGCGCCGCAGCCGCACTGAAGACAGTGGAGGAACGGCTGGAATTCGCCATGTAAACGCCCACGCCCTGAAGCGGTCCGCGCAGGCAACGGCCGCTCGTCGGGGCATACGATTCCACACGGGCTTCAGCCCGTAGTGGATCGGAGTCCTTCAGGGCATACGATTCCACACGGGTTTCTGCCCTTCGGGTACAAGCGCCCATAGTGGATCGGGGCCCTTGGGGCTTTGGCGCCTCTACTACCACGGCCTACTCCTTGCAGGTAAAATGCGGCGTTTTCGCTTTTTATTCTTACCTCTTCAGGGAGTCCCAGCATGTCCAAGAAGCATCCCGTCATTGCGGTCACGGGTTCATCCGGCGCCGGCACCACCACGGTCAAGCGCGCGTTCGAGCACATTTTCTTCCGTGAAAAAATCAATGCCGCCGTGATCGAAGGCGACAGCTTCCACAGCCTGGCCCGGGCCGACTTCAAGGAAGCCGTGAAAAAAGCCGAAGCTGAAGGCAACATGTCGTTCAGCCACTTCGGCCCGCAAGCCAACCACTTCGCCAAGCTGGCCGAACTGTTCAAGACCTACGGTGAAACCGGCGGCGGCAAGAAGCGTTACTACATCCACAGCGATGAAGAGGCCGCCGAGCACAACAAGCGCCTCAATACCAGCCTCAACCCCGGCGAATTCACCCCGTGGGAAGACGTGCCCGCCAGCTCCGACGTGCTGTTCTACGAAGGCCTGCATGGCCTGGTGAAAGCCGACGACGTCGACGTCTCGCAGCACGTCGACCTCGGCATCGGCGTGGTGCCTATCGTCAACCTCGAATGGATCCAGAAAATCCACCGCGACGGCGCCGAGCGCGGCTATTCCGCCGACGTCATCGTCGACACCATCCTGCGCCGCATGCCGGACTATGTGAACTACATCACCCCGCAGTTCTCGCGTACCGACATCAACTTCCAGCGCGTGTCGACCGTCGACACCTCCAACCCCTTCATCACGCGCGACATCCCGACGCCCGATGAGAGCTTCATCGTGATCCGCTTCCGCGAGCCCAAGGGCGTCGACTTCCCCTACCTCCTGAACATGATCCCGAACTCCTTCATGTCGCGCCGCAACACCCTCGTCGTGCCGGGCGCCAAGATGGGCTTTGCCATGGAGCTGATCCTGGCACCGATCATTCAGGACATGATCGCGAACAAGAGCAAGTAAAGACATCACCCCAACAAAAAACGGAGCCAACGGGCTCCGTTTTTTGTTGGAGTGGCCAAACCGTCGCTCAGATCACCGCGAACCCTACCAGCGCAATCTCGTCGCCATCCTTCACCGGCGCGGACTTCTCGGCGAACTGCTTGTTGATTGTGATGTTGAGCTTGGGGTTGCCGAGCAGCATTTTCTTCCACATCTCACCGCGTCTCGACAGCAGGAACAGCAGCCGCTCGACGTCGGTCACGTCGGGCGGCAGACTGATTTCGTCGGCGGCCATGCCGAGGGTCTCGACCAGGTCGCCGAAAAACAGGATTTTCACCATGGGGAGCCCCTTATAATTCGTCATTGACCGCCCGATTTTACCGCCGTATGTCCCTCCCCCTGCTGGAAGACCTCAACCCCGAACAGCGCACCGCGGTGACGCTGCCGCACGCGTCGGCGCTGATCCTGGCGGGTGCCGGCTCGGGCAAGACGCGGGTGCTGACCACCCGCATGGCGTGGCTGATCCAGACCGGCCAGGTGTCGCCGCTGGGGGTGCTGGCGGTGACCTTCACCAACAAGGCGGCGAAGGAGATGCTCACCCGCGTCTCGGCGATGCTGCCGATCAACACCCGCGGCATGTGGGTCGGCACCTTCCACGGGCTCTCCAACCGTCTCTTGCGTACCCACTGGCGCGAAGCGGGACTGCCGCAGTCGTTCCAGATCCTCGATTCCGCCGACCAGCTCTCGGCGATCAAGCGGCTGTTGAAGTCGCTGAACGTCGACACCGAGAAGTACGAGCCGAAGAAGGTGCAGTGGTTCATCAACGCCAACAAGGAGGCCGGGCGGCGCGCGCGCGACGCGGACGCCTACGACGAGTACTCGATGCGGCTCGCCGAACTCTACGAGGCCTACGACGCGCAGTGCCAGCGCGAGGGCGTGGCCGACTTCGCCGAGCTGCTGCTGCGTTCCTACGAACTCCTCTACCGCAACGAGCCGCTCAGGCAGCACTACCAGGACCGCTTCCACCACATCCTGATCGACGAGTTCCAGGACACCAACACCCTGCAGTACCGCTGGCTCAAGCTTTTCGCCGGCCCGCACACCGCGCTCTTCGCGGTCGGCGACGACGACCAGTCGATCTACGCCTTCCGCGGCGCCAACACCGCCAACATGGCCGAGTTCGAGCGCGAGTTCGCACACGGCAACGTGATCAAGCTCGAGCAGAACTACCGCAGCCACGGCAACATCCTCACCGCGGCCAACACGTTGATCTCCCAGAACGCCCACCGGCTCGGCAAGAACCTGTGGACGGCGGAGGGCGACGGCGAGCCGATCCGCATCTTCGACGCCTGGTCCGACCAGGACGAGGCGAGCTTCGTCGTCGACGAGGTGCGCGCGCTCAACCGCGAGGGAGCGAACCTTGCCGACATGGCCCTGCTGTACCGCTCCAACGCGCAGTCACGCGTGCTCGAGCACGCGCTGTTCTCGGCCGGCGTCCCTTACCGGGTGTACGGCGGGCTGCGCTTCTTCGAGCGCCAGGAGATCAAGCACGCGCTCGCCTACCTGCGCCTGCTGACCCATCCCGAAGACGACGGCGCCTTCCTCAGGGTGGTCAACTTTCCGGCGCGCGGCATCGGGGCGCGCACGCTCGAGCAGCTTGCCGAGACTGCCGCGCGCTCGGGGTCGAGCCTGTGGCAGGCCGCCTGTACGTCGGGCGGCAAGGTCGCCGGCTTCGCGAAGCTGATCGAGGACATGAAGGCCGCCACCGCCGACCTCACGCTGCCGGAGGCGATCGACCACGTGATCGAGACCTCGGGCCTCGCGGATTACTACCGCGCCGACAAGGACGGCGCCGACCGCCTCGAGAACCTCAACGAACTGGTCAACGCGGCCGCGCTGTTTGCCGAAGAGTCTGGTGCTGCGGATGCCCTGGCTTCCGACACGGCGGCGGGGCCGGTCGCCGCGGAACCGGCCCCGCCTGATCTGGACCGGTTCCTCGCCCACGCCGCGCTCGAGGCCGGCGAGCACCAGGCCGGCGCCGGCCTCGATGCGTTGCAACTGATGACGGTGCATGCCGCCAAGGGTCTGGAATTCCACGCCGTCTTCATCACCGGCCTGGAGGAAGGGCTGTTCCCGCACGAGCAGAGTGCGCACGAGGAAAGCGGCCTGGAGGAGGAGCGCCGCCTGATGTACGTGGCGATCACCCGCGCGCGGCGGCGGCTCTATCTGTCGCACGCGCAATCGCGCATGCTGCACGGCCAGATCCGCTACGGCATCCCGTCGCGTTTCCTCGCCGAACTGCCGGAGCAGGTGCTCCTGCACCTCAACCGCCGGGTCGAGCAATCCTACGCTTCAGGCCATGGCGCGCCTGTCCCGGCTGCGCGTTCGCCACAGGTGGGGAGCGACACCGGCTTCAAGGTCGGGCAGAGCGTCGCCCACGCCAAGTTCGGCACCGGCA
>NZ_JANJXQ010000277.1 GCF_024708915.1 Thiobacillus sp. | reverse complement strand
GGTGTTCGCCTACCTGCTGGGCGACCAGGCGCAGCAATACGGCGCCAACATCTTTGTCGTCGACGGCCTGTTGCTGGCGATCCTGCGTGAAATCT
The DNA here is from genome assembly GCF_024708915.1 of Thiobacillus sp. The sequence goes on along the minus strand of NZ_JANJXQ010000277.1, from coordinate 1,260 downwards.
CGCCGGTCATCGTTGCCGTCCTGGTAGCCGGGCGCACCGGCGCGGCCATCACTGCGCAGATCGGCACCATGAAAATCACCGAGGAGATCGACGCCATCGCCACGCTCGGCCTGTCGCCGCTGGCGGTACTGGTGATTCCGCGCATCGTCGCCCTGCTGCTCGCGATGCCGCTGCTGGTCTTCATCGGCGACATCGCCGGCATCGCCGGCGGCATGCTGATCGCGCAGGAGCAGCTGGATATCTCGCATCACATGTTCATGGACCGCCTGACCGACGTGATCCTGCCGAAAACCCTGCTGGTAGGCCTGTTCAAGGCGCCGGTGTTTGCGCTTTTCATCGCGCTGATCGCCTGCCGCATGGGACTTGCGGTCACCCGCGACGCCCGCAGCGTCGGCGCCAACACCACGTCCACCGTGGTGCAGAGCCTGGTCGCCATCATCATCCTCAACGCCATTTTCGCCGTCATGTTCGTGAAGCTGGAAATCTGATGGCCGAACCGGTCATCGACGTCCGCGACGTCTCCACCACGCTGGGCGGACACAGTATCCATCGCGGCCTCAGCCTGTCGGTGGCGCGCGGCGAAGTCATCGCGCTGATCGGCGGCAGCGGCACTGGAAAATCGGTATTGCTGCGCGAGATCATCGGCCTGTTGCGGCCGCAGGCGGGCCGCATCGAGCTGTTCGGACAATCGGTGTGGAATGCGACGCCTGCGCAGATGAATGCGCTGCGCCGGCGCTTCGGCGTGCTGTTCCAGGATGGCGCGCTGTTCTCCTCCCTCAGCGTGGAGGACAACGTCGCCACCCCGCTGTTCGAGCACACTGACCTGCCGCACGCCACCTGCCGCCAGCTGGCGCGGCTGAAGCTGGCACTGGCCGGACTGCCGCCGGACACCGCCGGCAAACGCCCGAGCGAGTTGTCGGGCGGCATGCGCAAGCGGGTGGCGCTGGCACGCGCACTGGCACTCGACCCGGAATTGCTGTTCCTCGACGAGCCGACTTCGGGCCTCGACCCGATCTCGGCGCGCGCCTTCGACCGCCTGATCCGGCTGCTGGCCGACAGCCTCGGACTCACCGTATTCCTTGTCACTCACGACTTGGATACACTGTTTTCGATTATCGATCGCGTCATCGTGCTGTCGGATGGCCGCGTGCTCGGTAGCGGAACGCTGGCCGAACTGAAGCAAATCGACGATTCGTGGCTGCGCGATTACTTCGCCGCACGGGCGCCGAATGGAGAAACCGCGCATGGAAACTGAAGGCC
>NZ_JANJXQ010000068.1 GCF_024708915.1 Thiobacillus sp. | reverse complement strand
CTTCATCGTGTTCCAGGCGGCGGCGTTCTGGGTGGTGTATCGCACCCTGATCGTCCCGGTGGCGGAACGCTCGGCGGACGACCTGGCCGGATTGATCGTGCTGTCGGCGCAGACCTGGGTGGAGCTGCCGCCGCCGACGCGCGCCGCGTTCGAACGCGAACTGGCGCGACGCCATGGCCTGCGCCTCACCACCGGCGCCACCGGCGCCACCGCAGATGCCCCGCAATTCGCCTTTCGCGCGCAGATCGAAGCCGCATTGAGCCGCCGGTTAGGCGAGCCCATCGTGTTGCGCGGGATGCCGGAGACGGCGGCGGCATGGCTGGATATTCCGGTGGCCGGGCATGATCTGCATGCCGGATTCTTCCCTGACCGCTATGCCGTCAAGCCACCGCTGGCGGCCATCGCGGTGATTGCGCTGGGCGCATTCCTCAGTCTGCTGACTGCCCTGTTTCTGGTGCGCCGCATCACCGTGCCGCTAGCGCGCGCGGCGCAGGCGGCCAGCCAGGTTGGCGCGGGCGAGCTGCCCGAGCCCTTGCCGGAAACCGGCCCGGCCGAGCTGGCCGAACTGGCCCGCCGCTTCAACCGGATGGCGACCGAGGTAGGCGATCTGCTGGATAACCGCACCACCCTGCTGGCGGGGATTTCGCACGACCTGCGTACCCCGATGACGCGGCTGCAGCTCAATCTGGAAATGCTGCGCGATGCCCCCAGCGCGGCACGCATCGACCGCGCGGTGGCCGATCTGGCCGACATGAACCGGCTGATTACGGGCTACCTGGAGCTGGCGCGCACCACGCAGGCCGAAATGAAAGTGCGTTTCGACCTTGCGGGTTTGCTGGAGGAGATCGCGGCCGATACCGGACTGTCGTGGCAGGGTGCGCTGCCGTGCGAGATCGAGGCCGGCCGGCTTGCGCTGCGGCAAATCGTCACCAACCTGATCCAGAATGCGCAGCGTTATGGCGGCGGCGCGCCGGTCGAACTGGCGCTGGAATGCAGCAACAAACAGGCGCGGGTGATCGTGCGCGATGGCGGCGCGGGTATTCCAGACGATCAGCTGGAAAAAGTGTTCAGGCCGTTTTACCGGCTCGATGCGTCGCGTTCACAGGCCACCGGCGGAACCGGACTGGGACTGGCGATCGTGCGGCAGCTGGCGGAAACCAATGGATGGACCGTGTCGCTCAAAAACCGTGCGGCGGGCGGTCTGGAGGCGGCGCTGGAAATCCGCCGGGGCGTCAGATGAAGTGTGCGCTGGCGCGCCGCAGTATCCGGAATTCGATGAACAGCAGCGTCAGGCTGAACATCGACATGCGGCGGGTGCTACCGCTGAAGAATCCCAGCGGCGAGCACGACAGGCCGACGCTCACGCGGGTGGCTCTACCCAGTTGCATCAGGCGGCCGGCTGGCGGGCAAACAGGGAAAACTGTACGAACAGCAGCGACAGGCTGGTGAGGCTCATGCGTTCGGTCTGGCCGTGGAACCAGGAAAAAGGCGAGGAGCTGAGTTCGAGAACCAGTTGTTTTTTGCCGAATTGCAGTTTCATGATGCACTCCTTGATGAAGGTTTTGCCTTAATACGTGCAATGCCTGTGCCACCCGGGTCTGTCGCGATATGATGTTAAAAACATCATATGAAACAATGTGTTGAAATATGTTTCCCGCAAACTTCGACAGGCGGCATGGCACGGATTGACGGAAAGTCGTCAATCCGTGTCGAGGCGGCAAACAGCGGGCGCCCGCCGGGCGGATGGCGGCGTCAAGGTAGAATCCGGCTTTCGATTTGGGCGGAGCGTTTCAGGCGCGCCGCATCTTCTGCATGATCATCCTCAAGAATCTCAGCCTGCGGCGCAGCGCCAAGGTGCTGCTCGACAACGCCTCGGTGTCGATCAACCCCGGCGAAAAAGTCGGCCTGGTGGGGCGCAACGGCGCCGGTAAGTCCAGCCTGTTCGCGCTCATCAACGGCACCCTGCACGAAGACCGCGGCGACTTTTCCATGCCGACGCAGTGGCGCATGGCGCAGGTGGCGCAGGATATGCCGGAAACGGCGGAGTCCGCCACCGGGTTCGTCATCGCCGGCGACACCCAGTTGGCCGAGGCGCAGGCAGAAGTCGATGCCGCCGAGGCCAGCGACGACGGCGAGCGCATGGCGCATGCCTACATGGCGCTGCACGACGCCGGCGCCCACGACGCACAGTCGCGCGCGCAGGCCCTGATTCTCGGCCTGGGATTCCAGGTGCGCGAACTGGATCAGCCGGTCAACAGCTTCTCCGGCGGCTGGCGCATGCGATTACAGTTGGCGCGCGCACTGATGTGCCCGTCGGAACTGCTGCTGCTCGACGAGCCGACCAACCACCTCGATCTGGATGCGCTGGTGTGGCTGGAAGCCTGGCTGAAGAAATACCCCGGCACCCTGCTGGTGATCAGCCACGACCGCGAATTTCTCGACGCGGTGACCAACGTCACCATCCACATCGAAAACGGCCAGCTCACCCGCTACGGCGGCAACTACAGCACCTTCGAGGACATGCGCGCCGAGCAGATGGCGCTGCAGCAGGCGGCGTTCGCCAAGCAGCAGGAGAAAATCGCGCACCTGCAGAAATTCATCGACCGCTTCAAGGCCAAGGCCAGCAAGGCCAAGCAGGCGCAAAGCCGGGTCAAGGCGCTGGACCGCATGGAAAAGCTGGCCCCGCTGCTGGCGAGCGCGGATTTCACTTTCGAGTTCAAGGAGCCGCTCAACCTGCCCAACCCGATGCTGACGATCGACGACGCCAGCTTCGGTTATCCGCCGGCGGACGGCACGGGCGAGCCGACGGTGATCGTGCGGGGGGTCAGCAAGTCGGTCTTCGCCGGCCAGCGCATCGGCATCCTCGGCGCCAACGGCCAGGGCAAGTCGACGCTGGTGAAGACCATCGCGCGCGACCTCGCGGTCGTTGCCGGTGCCGTGACCGAAGGCAAGGGCCTCAACATCGGCTACTTCGCGCAGCAGGAACTCGACGTGCTGCGCCCGGCCGACACCCCGCTGGAGCACATGATCCGCCTCGCCCGCGACACCATCGCCAACGGCGGCGCCGGCCAGTTCAGCAGCCGCGAACAGGATCTGCGCAATTTCCTCGGCACCTTCAACTTCAGCGGCGACATGGTCAAGCAGGCCGTCGGCACCATGAGCGGCGGCGAAAAAGCGCGGCTGGTGCTGTGCATGATCGTGTGGCAGCGCCCCAACCTGCTGCTGTTGGACGAGCCGACCAACCACCTCGATCTTGCCACCCGCGAGGCGCTGGCGATGGCCTTGAACGAATTCGAAGGCACGCTGATGCTGGTCAGCCACGACCGTGCCCTGCTGCGTTCGGTTTGCGACGAATTCTGGCTGGTCAGCCGTGGCGGGGTCGAGCCCTTCGACGGCGACCTGGACGACTACCAGCGCTATCTGCTGGACGAGGGCAAGCGCCTGCGTGAAGAACTCAAGCAGGCGGGCAAGAGGGTCGAAGCTCCGGAAGTAAAACCGGAGCCTGCCCCGGTAACGGCGAAAAAACCGGTGGTGTCATCGGGCAAGATCAAGGCGCTGAAGCAGAAGCTGGAAAGACTCGACAAGAGCATGGCTGCGCTTCAAGTGGAAAAAAATACGCTTGAAGCACGCCTGAGCGGGACGATTTCCGTCGAAGCGATTACCGAAACCGGCAGGCAGCTTCAGCACGTCATTGACGAACTGGCGATCGAAGAGGGGGAATGGCTGGAGTTGTCGGGGGAAATCGAGACGCTGGAGACGTCGAGCACGTGTTTATAGGGTGGTAATCGGGCGGTATTTGACCCTCCGTGTTGCTGCCGCGGCTGAATGAGCGCACCGCATAATGATTTCCCGCATCCGGTTCATGACAGGCCATCAGGGCGGCGGTTCCCGCGCCAACGCGTAGGTCAGCCGGCCCTCTACAATGCGCGCCGGCGAAGTGTAAGGATGCACCGTGCTGTGCCTGGCATCGGCGATATGGATCACCTCGATGCCGCGCACACGCAACACGTCGGCGATCAGCGCGCGATGACAGCGCCACCACACCGCCTCGGCGCACATCAGCGCGGTACGTCGCTGCCCGGCCAGCGCCAGCAGCGCGTCGAGGCCTTCGGCAAACTCCGCGCTGGCGAGATAGTCGGCGTAGCCGCGAAACGAGGCGTTGCGCCAGCCGTCGTTCGGTGAATCGGGCCGCACCGGGCGGCGTCCGCCGAGCTTGGGCAACCACCGATATCTGATGCCGTGCGCCAGCAGCGATTCACGCAGCGCATCCTTTGCGAAATGCGGATGGCGGCGCGAGCCGGGAAAGCGCCGGACATCGGCGACCGTCTCGATGCGATAGGTCGCCAGCGCGTCGAGAAACGCCTCCAGCGTGCGGGTCGAATGGCCGATCGTCCAGATCGTTTCGATTCCGCTGGCGCCGCATCCGGAGGGCATCGCTCAGACTATTCGCTGCAACGCAGCGCCTTTGTGCATCGCAATGTGATCGGTCTTGTCGCTCTGGATCGCGTACTGCGGATCTTCCGGGCTGCAGCGGCGCATATGGCCTTTGTATAGGGTGTCGCGCGTATGCACCTTGATGATCGTGCCACTCACCAGGCCGGCCTCCGAGTTCCAGCGTACGTGGTCGCCGATCTTGAATGGATGGCTCATGCTCATGGTCTCCGTTGATGACCGGCTGCGCCGCGCTGTTGTGGCCGCTTCCGCCTATCGGCGTGCCAGCAGCGCCTTGGCGCGTGCGGCCACGTGGTCGACGGTGAAGCCGTATTCGCGCAGCAGGACGCCGGCCGGAGCCGAGGCGCCGAAGCGTTCGACGCCGAGCATGTCACCGTGGGCGCCGACGTAGCGGCCCCAGCCCTGAGACACGCCCAGTTCGACCGCCAGGCGCGCCGGCACGCGCGGCGGCAGCACGTCGTCGCGATAGCTTTGCGGCTGGGTATCGAACAGTTCCCAGCTCGGCATCGACACGCAGCGCACTGCGACGCCTTCGCTCCGCAGGCGCTCGGCGGCGGCGAGGATCAGGCCGACTTCGGAGCCGCTGGCAATCAGGATCAGCTCGGGTTGGGCGTGTTTCGCATCGCTCAGCACATACGCGCCGCGGCGCAGACCGTCGGCGCTGGCATAACGGCTGCGGTCGAGCGTGGGCACATCCTGCCGGGTCAGCGCCAGCAGCACCGGGTGGCCGCGGGTTTCCACCGCCACTTTCCACGCCACCGCGGTTTCGTTGGCGTCGGCAGGCCGGATCACGGTGAGACCGGGGATCGCGCGCAGGCTGGCCAGTTGCTCGACCGGCTGGTGGGTGGGGCCGTCCTCGCCGACGGCGATGCTGTCGTGGGTGAACACGTGCACCACGTGCACGCCCATCAGCGCGGCCAGGCGGATTGCCGGGCGCATGTAGTCGGAGAAGATCAGGAAGGTGGCGCCGTAGGGGATGAAACCGCCATGCGCGGCGAGACCATTGACGATCGCCCCCATCGCATGTTCGCGCACGCCGAAATGCAGGTTGCGGCCGGCGTAACTCCAGCCGCCGTGGCCGGAGCCTTCGCTGCCCGTTCCGCTTGCCGGGGCCGGATTGAAGTCGCCCAGCCCGGTCAGCGCGGTGTGGGTGGACGGATCGAGATCGGCCGAGCCGCCGACCAGTGCCGGCAGCTTCGGCGCGAACGCATTCATGATCTTGCCGCTGGCGACGCGCGTGGCCATGCCCTTGGCGTCGGCGGGAAAAAACGGGATGCCGGCATCCCACCCGGCAGGAAGTTCGCCACGCAGACGGCCCTGCAGCTCGCCGGCCAGTTCAGGGAATGCCCGGGCATAGGCATCGAACCGTTCATTCCATTCGGCTTCCGCCCGGGCGCCGCGTTGCAGAGCCGCGCGGAAATGCGCCAGCGCCGGCTGCGGCACCCGAAACGGCGGATCGACCGGCCAGCCAAGCGTCTCCTTGGTCTTTTTGACGCCCTCGACGCCGAGCGGCGAACCGTGGGCTTTGTAGCTGTCCTGCTCGGGCGAGCCGAAGCCGATGTGGGTGCGCACCAGGATCAGTGATGGCCGCGCGGTGTCGGCACGCGCGGCGTCGAGCGCGGCGCCAATCGCGGCGACGTCGTTGCCGTCGGCCACGTGGAGCACCTGCCAGCCACAGGCTTCGAAGCGTTGGCTGCGATCCTCCGAAAACGTGATGTCGGTACCGGCCGACAGGGTGACGCTGTTGTCGTCGTAGAGGCAGATCAGCTTGCCGAGTTGCAGATGCCCGGCCAGCGACGCAGCCTCGGAGGCGATCCCTTCCATCAGGTCGCCGTCGCTTACGATGGCCCAGGTATGGTGGTCGATCACCGTGTGGCCGTCGCGGTTATAGCGCGCCGCCAGATGGGCTTCGCCGATCGCCATGCCGACTGCATTCGCCAGCCCTTGCCCGAGCGGGCCGGTGGTCACTTCGACGCCGGGCGTGTGGCCGCGCTCGGGATGCCCCGGCGCCTTGCTTCCCCATTGGCGAAACTGCCGGATGTCGTCCAGCGACAGCGCGTAGCCAGTCAGATGCAGCAGGCTGTAGAGAAGCGCGGAGCCGTGTCCGGCCGACAGCACGAAGCGATCGCGGTCGGCCCAGTCCGGGTTGGCCGGGTGGTGCTTGAACTGGCGCGTCCATAGCGCGTAGGCCATTGGCGCGGCGCCGAGCGGCAGTCCCGGATGGCCGCTGCCGGCGTGCTGCACCATGTCCACCGAGAGGAAGCGCAGCGTATCGATGCATAGCGAGTCGAGTTGATCGGACATGAAGACGCCTCTATTCAATCAAGGATGGGTGGGCGTCACGATCGCGACGCCCCGCGTTGCTTCAGGATAGTTTGCATTTGACCGATTTCGTTTCCCCCAAGCTGCCGGATCGTCCCGCTGTGGCGGGTTCATTGGCGGATTCGTTTGCAATTCCGGCGGTATTTGAAATGCCGGATTCGGTCGGAAAGTTTGTCGGCAAGGATTCGGGATTGGCTGCTTGAGAGACCGGGCCGGCTCCCGCCCATCGGGCAATGCCGAAACCCCCGCCAAGCACGCTAAAATGCCGCTTTGCCGAAAAGCTGCTGATCCGCCGTGAAACCCACCTTTCAGGACATTATCCTCACCCTGCAACGCTACTGGGCCGAGCGCGGCTGTGCGCTGCTGCAGCCCTACGACATGGAAGTCGGTGCGGGCACCTCGCACACCGCCACATTTTTACGATCCCTTGGCCCGGAGCCGTGGAAGGCCGCCTACGTGCAGCCCAGCCGCCGGCCCAAGGACGGCCGCTACGGCGACAACCCCAACCGCCTGCAGCACTACTACCAGTTCCAGGTGGTACTGAAACCCGCGCCGGCCGACATCCTGGAGCTGTATCTCGGTTCGCTCGAAGCGCTCGGGTTTGACCTGAAAAAGAACGACGTGCGCTTCGTCGAGGACGACTGGGAGAACCCCACGCTCGGCGCCTGGGGGCTGGGCTGGGAGGTGTGGCTGAACGGCATGGAAGTCACCCAGTTCACCTACTTCCAGCAGGTCGGCGGCATCGACTGCAAGCCGATCACCGGCGAGATCACCTACGGCCTGGAGCGGCTGGCCATGTATCTGCAGGGCGTCGAGAGCGTGTTCGACCTGGTGTGGACCGAGGGACTGAGCTACCGCGACGTCTACCACCAGAACGAGGTCGAGCAGAGCGCCTACAACTTCGAGCACAGCGATGTCGATTTCCTGCTCACCGCGTTTGCCGCGCACGAGAAGACGGCGCAGGAACTGATGACGGCGCAGCTCGCGCTGCCGGCCTACGAACAGGTACTGAAGGCCGCGCACACCTTCAACCTGCTCGACGCGCGCGGCGCGATTTCGGTGACCGAGCGCGCCGCCTACATCGGGCGCATCCGCAACCTGGCGCGGGCAGTGGCCAGAAGCTACCTCGACAGCCGCGCGCGGCTCGGCTTCCCGATGGCGCCGCGCGAGTGGGCGCACGAAGCGACGGTACAGCTCGAAAAGAAGGCGGCAGCATGAGCGCACAAAACTTACTGGTCGAACTGTTCGTCGAAGAACTGCCGCCGAAGGCGCTGAAGAAGCTGGGCGAGGCCTTTTCCGCTGCGCTCGCCGAAAGCCTCGTCGCGCAGGAGCTGACCGGGGCGGATGCCGCCGTCACACATTTCGCCTCGCCGCGCCGCCTCGGCGCGCACCTCACAGGCGTGCTCGCGCGTGCCGCCGACAAGCCGGTGTCGAGCAAGCTGATGCCGGTTTCGGTCGGCCTCGACGCGGCCGGTCAGGCGACACCGGCGCTGCTGAAGCGGCTCGCCGCGCTGGGTGCTGACGCCTCCGCGGTGACGACGCTGCACCGCGAGGGTGAAGGCAAGAACGAAGCCCTGTACCACGACAGCGTCGCTCCCGGCGCCACGCTCGCCGAAGGCCTGCAGAAAGCCCTCGAAGCCGCGATGGCGAAGCTGCCCATCCCCAAGGTGATGAGCTATCAGCTCGAAGACGGCTGGACCACGGTCGATTTCGTGCGCCCGGTGCACGGGCTGGTCGCGCTGCACGGCGCTGACGTGGTGCCGGTGTCGGTGCTGGGTTTGCACGCAGGGCGCGACACGCACGGCCATCGTTTCGAGGCGCGCGTGAGCCCGGTGGTGCTGACCTCCGCCGACAGCTACGCCACGCAGTTGAAAGAGGAAGGCGCGGTTATCGCCAGCTTCGCCGAGCGCCGCGCCGATATCGTGCGCCAGTTGCATGCGGCCGCCGCGCCGCTGGGGCTGAAGCCGGTGGACGACGCCGCGCTGCTCGACGAGGTCACCGCGCTGGTTGAACGGCCCAATGTGCTGGTCGGCACTTTTGAAACCGCATATCTTGAAGTGCCGCAGGAATGCCTGATCCTCACGATGAAGGCGAACCAGAAATATTTCCCGCTGCTGGACGCGCAAAGCAAGCTGACCAACCGCTTTCTCATCGTTTCCAACATCTCGCCCGCCGATGCCTCCGCCGTGATCCAGGGCAACGAACGCGTGGTGCGCCCGCGTCTGGCCGACGCCAAGTTCTTCTTCGACCAGGACCGCAAGAAGGCGCTCGATTCGCGCGTGCTGGGGCTGGCCAAGGTGGTGTATCACAACAAGCTGGGCACCCAGGGCGAGCGGGTGACGCGGATGCAGGCGATCGCCCGCGTCATCGGCGAGCAGCTCGGCGGCGAGGCGCTGGCGCTGAAAGCCGGTCAGGCCGCATTGCTGGCCAAGGCCGACCTGCTCACCGACATGGTGGGCGAGTTTCCCGAACTGCAGGGCATCATGGGGCGCTATTACGCCCAGCACGACGGCTTGGCCGACGACATTGCCTTCGCCATCGAGGACCACTACAAGCCGCGCTTCGCAGGCGACGAGCTGCCGCGCAGCGACGTCGGCGTGTGCGTGGCGCTGGCGGACAAGCTGGAAACGTTGGTCGGAATGTTCAGCATTGGAGAGAAACCAACTGGTGATAAAGACCCCTTTGCACTTAGGCGGCATGCACTAGGGATCATTCGTTTATTGATCGAATCGAAACTCCAAGCAAATTTGGATTGGCTGTTGCAAGTCGCTCTCATGGCTCACGGTGACGCTGGCCTTAAAAAGAATTGGTCTCAAAAGATGCATGAGATGCGGCTTGCAGAGTTGCAAACAAAGGAGCTTTCAGGTTTTCAGGTAGTGGCAACTGGTTACGAGGAGCGTGTGATCCCCCCAAATACTAAGCAAGATGTATTTGATTTTATTTTCGAGCGTCTTGCGGGACTGTTGAGGGATCAGGGTTTTAGCGCCAACGAAGTCGACGCCGTGCTGACGCTGCGCCCGCCGGTACTGGCTGACATTCCTAAACGGCTCGACGCGGTGCGGGGGTTTGCAGCATTGCCCGAAGCCCCCGCGCTCGCCGCTGCCAACAAGCGCGTCGGCAACATCCTGAAAAAAGCCGAGGGCGAGGCGGGCGGCACAGTCGATCAAGGCCGACTCGTCGAGGCGGCGGAAACCGCGCTGTTCGCCGCGCTCGGCGAGATCGCGCCGCGTGCCGACGCCGCCTTCGCCGCCGGCGACTACACTGCCTCGCTGCAGGCGCTGGCCGCGCTGAAAGCCCCGGTCGACGCCTTCTTCGACACGGTGATGGTCAACGCCGACGATCCGGCGCTCCGCGCCAACCGTCTGGCGCTGCTGAACCAGCTGCACCGGACCATGAATCGGGTTGCGGACTTGTCGCGTCTGGCGGCGTAATATGGGCCCGGTAAAGGCAGGGGTTGGACCATGAAGCTCATCATTCTCGACCGTGACGGCGTCATCAACTTCGGCTCCGCCCAGTTCATCAAGTCTCCGGAAGAGTGGAAGCCCATTCCCGGCAGCCTGGAAGCGATCGCACGGCTGACGCGCGAAGGCTGGCGCGTGGTGGTGGCGACCAATCAGTCCGGGCTGGCGCGCGGGCTGTTCGAGATGGCCACGCTGAACGCCATCCACGCCAAGATGCACAAGGCAGTGGCGCAGGCGGGAGGGCGTATCGAGGCGGTGTTTTACTGCCCGCATTCGGCTGACATGGAATGCAGCTGCCGCAAGCCCAAGCCAGGGCTGTTCGACGAGATCGCCGCGCGCTACGGCCAGGATCTGCAGGATGTGCCCGCCATCGGCGATTCGCTGCGCGACCTGCAGGCGGCGGCGGAAGTCGGTTGCCTGCCCATGCTGGTCGAAACCGGCAAGGGCCGGAAGACGCTGGGCGCGGGCGGACTGCCCGAAGGCACGCAGATTTACGCCAACCTGGCGGAGGCCGTGGACGCCATCCTGAGCCGTACATGATCGTCTTGCGTTCCACCCTGTTCGCCCTGGTGCAAAGCCTGGCAACCGTGTTTTTTGCGATTGTCGCGCTGCTGACCTTTCCCTTCGGCCCGTTTGCCCGTTATCGCCTCATCACCCTGTGGAACCGCTTTGTCGTCAAGGCGGCGGCCCTCATCTGCGGCATCCGCTTCGAGATCCGCGGGCGGGAAAACCTGCCGGATCGCCCGGTCATCGTCATGGCCAAGCACCAATCGGCCTGGGAAACCATCGCGCTGCCCATCCTGTTGCCGCCGCAGGCCATGGTGCTGAAAAAGGAATTGCTGAGGATTCCGTTTTTCGGC
>NZ_JANJXQ010000001.1 GCF_024708915.1 Thiobacillus sp. | reverse complement strand
CGCGACCCAGCCCGTGCTGGCGCCGCGCTTGAAGATGGCCGACATGAAAGGGCGCTCGCTGATGATCCACGTCGGGGGGGACAACCATGCCGATCACCCGGCACCGCTCGGTGGCGGCGGTGCGCGCATGGCTTGCGGCGTAGCGAACTATTGACACGGCCCGATGATGTTTGAACCCGCACTGTATTTCTCACGGCGTCCTGCTTTGACCGGCTCGCTGGCCCGTCTCAATAGAACGCTGCTTTTAATGGTTATTGATTCGGCCTACCTCGCTGCCACACACAGTCCGAGCAAGCTGAACCTTGATGCCATTTCAAACTTCATCTGGCCGAATCAATAAAACAGTCCTCGTTCGAGGGCCGGGCCTGTCAAAACGGCGCCGGGCTCTCGAACGCAAGCGCGTCCCCTGTCAACGGATGTGCGAAACGCAGCGACCAGGCGTGCAATAACAAGCGCCCGGCCCGGGCCTGCACATCGGGCGGCGCATACAGCGCGTCACCCAGGATGGGATGGCCCAATTCACGCAGATGAACGCGCAACTGATGCGAGCGGCCAGTGACGGGTTCGAGTTCGACTCGGGTGCCCGCGCCGGTTTCGTCGACCCCCAGCACGCGCCAGCGGGTGAGGCTCGGCTTGCCGTGAATGCGATCGACGATCCGCAACGGCCGCCTGGGCCAGTCGGCGACGATCGGCATATCGATGATTCCCCACTCTTCCGACGGCACGTCCAGCCGTCCGGCCACCACTGCGATGTAGCGCTTCGTCACTGCGCGCGCGGCAAACGCTTTGGAGAGTTCACGCTGCGCCGCCGCACCGCGCGCCATCACCATCAGTCCGGAGGTGGCCATGTCGAGCCGATGCACCACCAGAGCGTCGGGATAGCGGGCCTGCACCCGTGCGGCGAGGCAATCCTGCTTGTCCACACCGCGCCCCGGCACCGCCAGCAGGCCGCTGGGCTTGTCGAGTACCAGCAGGGTGTGGTCTGCATAGCGTGGCTCGATGGCAGAGCAGGCAGATTCGGCATCATGGTCAGCGGGGTGATTTTTCATTGCGGAATCCCGTATTCCTTTCCTTTTCCGACATTTCTTTCGAGTTCAGCCTGGGGCTCGGCTAAAGTGAAATTCCCAGGAGCCGAATTTGGAGGATCTCATGTCAAAGGAAAAACTTCCCGAGCATTATCTGCTCGAGAAAAAAACGCACCAGGCGTTCATCGATGCGGTTGAAGACCTCGGTAAGGTTCTCAAAAAACAGGGGCCACTCGACGGAAAGACTGCGAACCTCATCCAGCTCGCCGCGGCTATCGCGATACATTCCGAGGGCGCCGTTCACAGCCATGTCAGAAGGGCGATCGATAACGGGGCAAGCCCCGAGGAGGTTTACCATGCCATCGTTCTCCTCACCAGCACGCTTGGATTTCCTACGGTGTCGGCCGCATTGAGCTGGGCCGGCGACATCCTGCGGAAGCAATGAAAGAAGGCGGCTAGCCCTTCAAGCCGTCCAGCAGGGCCATCGCCCAGGCTACGCCGAAGCCGTTGGCGTCGCTCATCACCGCGCCCAGCCCGCCCTTGCAGCTGTGGCCCGAAAGATCCATGTGCAGCCACGGCGTGTCGCCGACGAAGCGCGACAGGAAACGGGTGGCGAGAATATGATCGGCCTCGCCTTCCATGCTGCACTGCTTGACGTCGGCGACGGTGGAATCGAGGCTCTCGTCGTAATCGTCCGGATAAGGGAAGACGACGATACGTTCGCCGCTTGAGGTCGCGGCACGCGAGGCCTGGTGCGCAATCGTGCTGGAGGAAGCGAACACGCCGGACATGCGGCTGCCGAGCGCGTAGTGCATCGAGCCGGTGAGCGTGGCGAAATCGGCGATGAGGTCGGGCTTGCCCCTGGCCGCCAAGGTCAGCGTATCGGCCAGCACCATGCGGCCTTCGGCGTCGGTATGGACGACCTCGATGGTGGTGCCGTTGAGCGCCGTGACCACTTCGTTCTGCCGGTAGGCCTGCGGGCTGATGTGGTTCTCGGCGAGCGCGACCCAGCCGTCCAGCGCGACCGGCAGCTTCAGCTTCGACGCGGCGGCGAGAATGCCGAGCACCACCGCCGAGCCGTTCATGTCCTCGTGCATGCCCTGCATGTGCTTGGCCGGCTTGAGGTTGTGGCCGCCGGTGTCGAAGCAGATGCCCTTGCCGACGAAGGCCACCTTCTTCGACCCCTTGCCCTTTGCCCTTCCCCCTTCCCAGCGAATCCGCACGATCGCCGCATCCTTCGACGGCGAGCCCTGCGCCACCGCGCAGAAGGCACCGGCGCCCATCTTCTTCAGCTTGTCGAAGCCGTATTCCTCGACCGTCCAGCCATACTGCTTCGCCAGCGCCTTGATGCGCTTGCGGTAGACGCCGGGGGAGAGCTCGTCCGGTCCCTGCACGGTGAGGCTGCGGGTGAGAAGGTTGCCTTCGGCCAGCGCCTGCGCTCGGGCGAAGCCGTCGGCCGATTGGTGGCCGAAGAGCTGCACGGTTTTCAGCGCCGGATCGGGCTTGGATTTGCGCGATGGCAGCGGCACGGCATTGACCAGCGCGGTGTACACCGCCGCCTCGGCTGCATGCGCCTTGAATGCATCCTCGCCGAACACGGCCAGCGCCAGTGATTTGGGGTGTTCGCCCAGCAGCAAGGCCAATGCCTTGCGCACCAGTTCGTGGGTTTCGAAGGTGCTGGCGTCGGCCTTGAGCATGGCGTAGACCGCAAGGGTGCCGCCGGGCAGTTGCACCGCCACCGGCGACTTGGCCAGCGCGTCGATCTTGAGATCGCGTCGCTTCATCGCGGCCTTGAGTTCAACGCCGCCCGGCACCTCGGGCAGCGATTTCGACACCGGCAGCAGCAACAATGCATGCGCCACCGCCGCCAGCGATTTAACGGTTATTTCCTGTTTATTTTCAGTGAGTTTAGGCAGCACGGCGTTTCCTTGTGAATGGCGTTTTTCTTGATGGTTAGCGGGGTTTCTCGGATAATTACGCGTTTGATTTTTTTCCAGCGCGTTTTCCGCCCCATCCAACAAGGGTAACCGAATGAAGATTGAAGACAAGAAACGTGTGCTGCGCGAAATGGTGTTGCACCGCCGTTTTGAAGAGCGCTGCTACCAGGCCTATATCGAACGCAAGATCGGCGGTTTTCTGCACCTCTATCCCGGCCAGGAAGCCTGCTGCAACGGCGTGATGGAAGCCGCACGCCCCGGCCACGACTACGTGATCACCGGCTACCGCGACCACGTCCACGCGATCAAGAGCGGCGCCGACCCGAAAGAAGTGATGGCCGAGCTGTACGGCAAGGAGACCGGGTCGAGCAAGGGCCGCGGCGGTTCGATGCACATCTTCGACGTGGCGCACCGCTTCATGGGCGGCTACGCGCTGGTTGGCGGCCCCTTCCCGCTGGCGGCCGGCATCGCCAAGGCGATCCAGCTCAAAGGTGGCGACGAGATCTCCATCTGCTTCCTCGGCGATGCCGCCAACAACCAGGGCGTGTTCCACGAAACGATGAACATGGCGGCGCTATGGAAACTGCCGGTGCTGTTCGTGTGTGAAAACAACCTGTACGGCATCGGTACCTCGATCGAGCGTTCCACCGCCGTGGTGCACCAGCACAAGCGCGTCGCCGCCTACAACATCCCGGCCGACGAATGCGACGGCCAGGACATCGACATCGTGTACGAGCACGCGCGCAAGGCGGTCGATCACGTGCGCGCGGGCAACGGCCCCTTCTTCCTCGAACTGATGACCTACCGCTACCGCGGCCACTCCATGTCCGACGCGCGCAGCTATCGTTCGCGCGAGGAGGAAGAAACGTGGAAGCAGCGCGATCCCATCCTGCTGCTGCGCGACCGCCTGATTACGGCGGGCGCGATGACCATGGCCGACTACGAGGCGCTGGAAAAAGAAACCGATGCCTATATCGAGAACGAAGTGATCAAGTTCGCCGAGGAGTCGCCCGAACCGCGCGTCGAGGATCTCGAAAAATACGTTTTAGCCGATCGCGCAACCCAGCTCCCGTGGCTCACCGGCAAAGCCGCTTAAGGTTTAAGGAATAAAAAGCATGGCAAACATCATGTACTGGGAAGCGATCCAGCGCGCCCACGACGAAGAAATGGCGCGTGACCCCCTGGTCATCTGCATGGGTGAGGACATCGGCGTGGCCGGCGGCACCTACAAGGCGACCAAGGGCCTGTACGAAAAATACGGCCCACTGCGCGTGATGGACACGCCGATTTCCGAAGGCGGCTTCACCGGTCTCGGCATCGGCGCCTCCTTCCTCGGCGTGCGTCCCATCATCGAAATCATGTCGGTCAACTTCGCCTGGCTGGCGATGGACCAGATGTTCAACTCCGCCGCCAAGGTGCGTTACATGTCGGGCGGCCAGCTGACCGCGCCGTGCGTGTTCCGCTCCGCCGGCGGCGCTGCGCACCAGCTCGGCGCGCAGCACTCGGCGCGCATGGAAAAGGTGTTCATGGGCATCGCCGGCCTGCGCGTCGTCACCCCGTCGAATCCGAAACAGGCCTACGGCCTGCTGAAGTCGGCGATCCGCTGCGACGACCCGGTGTTCATCAACGAACACGAACTGATGTACAACATGAAGGGCGAAGTGCCCGACGGCGAATACTTCCATCCGCTGGAAGGCTCCGAGATCGCCCGCGCCGGCACCGACGTCACCCTGTTCGGCTACAACATCTCGGTGCACTGGTGCCTCAAGGCGGCCGAGATCCTCGACAAGCAGTACGGCATCTCGGCCGAAGTGATCGACCTCTATTCGCTGTCGCCGCTTGACCGCGCCGGCATCAAGGCGTCGGTCAGCAAGACCCACCGCGCCGTCGTCGCCGAAGAGGACGAAGCGCCGGTCGGCGTCGGCTCCGAAGTCATCGCCCTCATCAACGAAGAATGCTTCTTCGAGCTGGACGCCGCCCCGGTGCGCGTCCACTCCGCGCTGGTGCCGCAGCCTTACAACCACACGCTGGAAAAAGCGGCGATCCCCGATCACGAGGATGTGGTCAAGGCGGTGCTGAAGCTGTTCGGCAAGGCGTAAAACCCTTTTTTGTCCGCGAAGGACGCGAAGAAACGCGAAGCAAGCAAAACCCGTTCAGGTTTTTCTTCGCGCCCCTTCGCGTCCTTCGCGGATAACGATTTTTAGGATCCAAGCATGTCCCAACACTACGCGATTACCATGCCGCAGCTCTCGGACACCATGACCGAGGGTGTCGTCGTCACCTGGGAAAAGCAGCCGGGCGACAAGGTCGAGCGCGGCGACATCGTCGCCACCGTCGAGACCGACAAGGCCATCATGGACGTCGAGGTGTTCAAGGCCGGTTATCTGGCCGGCCCGCTCGCCGACGTCGGCGCGACCATTGCCGTCGGCGCCGCGCTCGGCTATATCACCGACACCGCGGGCGACGTGGCGATTGCCGCCGGTGAAGTGGTGGAAGAACAGGCGCAGACCGAAATGATCCCGCACCACGCCGGCACCCCGGTGGTGATGCCGCAGCTCTCCGACACCATGACGGAAGGCGTGGTCGTGACCTGGGAAAAACAGCCCGGCGACGCCATCAGGCGCGGCGACATCGTCGCCACGGTGGAGACCGACAAGGCCATCATGGACGTCGAGGTGTTCCAGGAAGGCTTCCTCTCCGGCCCCATCGCCGATGTCGGCAGCGTGGTCGAGGTCGGCCACCCGATGGCCTTCATCGTCGACGATGCCGCCAAGGCCAACGACACCGGCGTGACGATTTCCGCCGAGCACAAGGTCAAGGACATCCACAAGGTCGCGCCGCACGCCGCCGACAAGCCCGCCACGATTCCTGTGCCCAAGGCCGCGCCGGCGCAGGTCGCCGCCGCCGGCAACCAGCCGCCGGTGGCACGCGTACCGGGCCGCCCGGCCAGCCCCTACGCCCGCAAGGTCGCGGCGCAGCTCGGCGTGAACATCGCCGGGCTTGCCGGCAGCGGTCCCGCCGGCGTGATCGTCGCCGCCGACGTGGCGCGCGCGCGCCCCTCGATGCAGGAAGTCGCGCACTCGCTGCCGCAGGTCGACGTGCCCGGCCAGGGCCGCAACATGACCTCGATGGAAAAGGCAGTGAGTCACGCGATGACCGCCTCGCTGACGCTGCCGACCTTCAACGTCACGGTGAACATCGACACCAGCAAGCTGACCGCCGCTGCCAAGGCGAACAAGGTCTCGGTGACGGTGGCGATCGCCAAGGCCTGTTCGGTCGCGATGGCGAAATTCCCGCGCATGAACTGGGCCTACCAGCCGGTCGACAAGCTGGTCGAACGCGCCAACCACGACTTCGGCGTGGCGGTGATGTCGAACGACGGCGGCCTCGTCGTGCCGATCCTGCACGGCATCGAGAAGAAGCCGCTGGCGGCGCTGCAGGGCGACTGGACCGGCCTGGTCGAGCGGGCGCGCGTGCGCAAGCTGGCGCCCGCCGAGTACTCCAACCCCACCTTCACCATTTCCAACATGGGCATGCTGGGGGTGTCGCACTTCACCGCGATCCCCACCCCCGGCATCTCGGCGATCCTGGCGATCGCCGCCAACGGCCCACAGGGCACGCCGTTCACCATCACCGGCGACCATCGCGTGCTGAACGGCGCCGACGTGGCGCTGTATCTGGCGACGCTGAAGCAGACCATCGAGGCGCCGGAAAACTGGATAAGCGGTGAGGCGTCAGGCGCGAGGAGTGAGGCGGCAAACGCGCCGGCCACACACGGTGCGCCCGCCGTATCGCCCATCCCCGAGGGTAACTGGGACTTTCCCGTGGTCGTCGTCGGCGGCGGCCCCGGCGGCGAGGACTGCGCGCGCGACCTCGCCGACCACGGCATCAAGGTGCTGATGGTCAACAACGAGCCCTTCCCCGGCGGCGAATGCCTGTGGCGCGGCTGCATCCCGTCCAAGGCCTGGCGCGCCGCGGCGGACGTCATCCGCAACCGCGCCCACGACGCCGAGATGGGCGTCGACGGCACGAATACGCCGAAATTGAACTGGGCCCAGGTCGAGAAGCACCGCCGCTGGGTGCAGACCAGCCGCGGCGAGATGGCGCTGAAGGCAGACAAGGGCATGAAGATCGACGTGCGCGAAGGCTACGGCGAATTCGTCGACGCCCATACGCTGAAGATCACGCCGGTCGAGGGCGAACCGTATCAAGTGACGTTCGGTGCTGCCGTCATTGCTACCGGCGCCCCCGCCTTCGTGCCGCCCATCCCCGGCGCGCGCGAAAACCTGGCGAGCGGCGGCGTGGTCACCTCCGACACCATCTGGAACCTTGCAGCGCCGCCGAAAAAACTCGGCATCGTCGGCGGCGGCGTGATCGGCGTCGAGATGGCGCAGATCTTCCGCGACTTCGGTACCGAAGTGCTGATGCTGGAACGCCACGAGCGCATCCTCGCTGAAATCGAGGAGGAGATCGGCAAGGTTCTGATCGCATCGCTGGAGAAGGAAATCACGGTCGTCACCAGCGCCGCCATCAACGAAGTCTCCGGCAAGCCCGGCGCGATGAAGCTGCGCTACGCGAACAAGGAAGGCATCGAGTCGACCTTCGACTGCGACGTCGTCCTGATGGCCACCGGCAAGCGCCCCGACACCAGCCGGCTGAATCTGGACAAAATCGGCGTCGCACTCGACGGTGCCGCGATCAAGGTCGACGCCCGCTGCCAGACCAGCGCGCCGCACATCTACGCGGTCGGCGACGTCATCGGCGGCTACATGCTCGCCCATACCGCCGCCACGCAGGGCCGCGTCGCCGCCGACAACCTGTTGGGCCACGCCAGCGAATACGACCAGGACCGCGACTGCGGCGTCACCTTCTCGCGTCCGCAGGCCGGCTTCGTCGGCCTCTCGGTGGCGCAGGCCAAGGCCAAGGGCATCGACGCGGTGGAAGCGAAGATGCCGATGAGCATCGACGCCAAGGCGATGATCACCGGCGAAACCGAGGGCATGATCAAACTGGTGGCCGACAAGGCCAGCGGCCGCATCATCGGCGTGCACTACCTTGCCGACCACACCGACACCCTGATCGGCATCGGCGTGATGATGGTGGCCGGCGAGATGACGCTGACCCAGGTCGCCAAGGCGATCTTCCCGCATCCGACGCAGACCGAGCTGTTCGGCGAGCTGGCGCGGCGGCTGCTGAACCGCCTGCGGCGGACGGCGAAGAAGTAAATCTTTCGGAAGCACCAAAGACCGGGGCCGCATTTGCGGCCCCGGTCGTTCATGTCTACCGAGACTCGACTCCGAATCCTCAGCACCTCTGCGTCGATTCATCGATTGCATTGTCTTTGAATGCTTTTCTGGTCATGCCTTAAGCCTTGGGCCCGGTTCATGGCGTCCCAGGCTTGAACCTCGGTCCACCGCCACCGCCACCGCCACCGTAAAGCGCAATGCGGCCATTCGCTTCAAGCTCACCCGCGAAGTTCTGCCTGGACATACTTCAGGTCATGCAGCAGTTCCTGGATTCCATGGCGAAAGCCGATCATTGATTTGTGATGCCGTTATCCGTTCACCCCCGGCTCATTTGCCCGATTTGCGATAAGCGGCGGCGTCGATATGATAGCTTCGCAACTTCTGATGAACCGCCCGGGGCGTGATGCCTATCTCACGGGCTACTGCGCTTACGTTGCCGGCCTGACGCTGCAGGGCGTCGCGTAGAGCCTTGGTCTCGATATCCCGAACCGCGCCCTGCTTACGTCTGCGTAAATCCTCTGCTTGCGACAAGCCGGTCTCGTCCGGGAGCCGTACGCCGAGCTCGTCGATGACTTGCCCCCTGGCGAACAGAAATGCGCGCTCCAGCACGTTTTCCAGTTCGCGCACATTGCCAGGCCACTCGTAGGCCATAGCCTGTGCCCAGGCCTGGCTGCCCAGCACTTTCCGGGGCCGCTGGTAACGCGCCGCCAGACGCGGCAGCAGATGATTGACCAGCGCGGTGATGTCCTCCCTCCGCTCCCGCAGGGAAGGAATATGGATGGGCACGACGTTCAACCGGTAGTAGAGATCCTGGCGGAAGCCGCCCCCAGTCAGGAGTTTGTCCGTTGACGTATTGGAGGCGGCGATGATGCGCACGTCCGCGTGCAGCACCTGTTTGCCGCCCACCCGCTCGAACTCGCCTTCCTGCAGCACGCGTAGCAGATTGACCTGCGACAGGAGCGGGAGGCTGTCGATCTCGTCGAGAAACAGCGTACCGCCCGCAGCCCGCTCGAACACGCCCTGGCGCATTTCGTGCGCCCCGGTGAAAGCCCCTTTTTCGTGGCCGAACAAGGCGCTCTCGGTCAGGTTGTCCGGGATCGCCCCGCAGTTGACAGCGACGAACTTACCGTCGCTGCGGTTGCTGAGCGCATGGATGGCACGGGCGATGATTTCCTTGCCTACGCCGGTTTCGCCGTTGATCAGTACATTGGCCATGGTGGGGGCCACCAGTTCGACGGCTCCCAGCGCCTCGCGCATGGCCAGCGATTCGGCCACGATCTCCGGTCCGCCACGACAGTTATTGGGCTCGTCTCCATTCGCGGGACGCCAGATCTGCGCCATTTTTTCCGCCACCCGTACGGTCACCTCTTCCAGAGCCATGCGGGACACGATGGCACCGTCCTCGCTGACGTACTCGTCGCCATACTTGTCCCGGGCCGCCTCCCGGTCGATATGGATCAGCACTTCGCAGCAGCCGTCGTTGTTGGCAATGCGTCGGCGCAATTCCACCTTGGCGTAGCCAAAATTACGGGCGGCAATGCCTCCGAACACGGACGACGTCATGCGGCACAGCTCGGGCGCTTCCTTGACCCGGTCGCCGAAGGGGCAGCAGTTGTTCATTACACGGACGGCTCCTGCCTCGTCTGCGGCCGGCGCAAAGCCACCGCCGATCTGGTTCTTGATGTTGACGACCAGCGCCGTGTATTGATCGCGGCTGATTTCGCCGGACAGACCGAGCTGTTGGCGCGCATGCGCCTCCAGACAGCTGCTGGCGGTCAGCCCCAGAATCTGGATATGGTTGTGGCAGGCTGCGCCCTCTTGCGGCTGTTGCCCCGCAAGCTTGACACTCTGCGTGACGAACATTTGCAGAAACGAAAGTGGACTCAATTCGGAAAGCAACACGTGAGACATGGATGATCCTCCAGAAAGACGGGGCGGCACTGGAGGGCCCGCAGTGTCGCAACGTGCGCGACAGGACCCACCGCCGCATTCCCATCCTGGCAAGGCAGGCTGGATGTGCAGGAAATGCCGCCAACAGGCGTTTTCAATCCGTCTTGACCGTACTTGTCGTGCGGGGTGCGCAACAACTACAGCCCGGCCCATGGCCATTCGGGCCGGCCTTCGTCCTGGCGGTCGGCAGCGAGCGCATCGCGAGCTCACGCCCCCGCGCCATCTGGCCATGCATGGCCGGCGCTACGAGAATGGCCTTCTCCGTCCGGCCGCCGCAGCTTGGACAATCCGGCGCGGGCTCGCTCATGGCGTGGCTGGCTTCGAACGGTGTCCCGCACTGCACACAGCGATAATCATATGTCGGCATATGAACTCCCGGGTAATCAATCAAGACCGAACGCACCGCCTGGAGCGGTGCGTTCTACTTCCTCTCAGGGCTCGCAAGCACGCCCCGAGGGCCGATCAGCTCCACCGCGGGGGTTGTTTCTGATTCACCCCGAAGTCCGTGCAACGGACGTCAGGCACGCGGCCTCGCACCTTGGCATCCAACGTGGGCGCCCGCAGCCGACGGGTCTCCACTTCCCATATCCAGCCGCTGACCACGACGTCCTTGGGAATCAGGGGGTGATTGCGGATCGTCTCGATGGTGCGCATGCAGGTCACATCCACATCGTCCATCATGCCGATCCACTTGGCGAATCCGCCCTTGTCCAGCTTCAGTTCGGGCAGGGTCGGGTCCAGCGTCAGGTTGTCCGTGTCCACCCCCTTTTCCTTCAGCATCCGCTCCAGGTCGTTGGCGTTGGCGGCCAGCATGCCGCACTGGGTATGCTGGACGATGACGATTTCCTTGGTGCCGAAGAAATTGCAGGTCAGCATGGCGGAGCGGATCGCGTCGTCGGTGACGATGCCGCCCGCATTGCGGAAGCAGTGGGCGTCGCCGCCGCCAGCCGGGCTGTCCACACGAATCCCCAAGGCCTCATCCACCGGCAGGCGCTCGTCCATGCAGGCCAGCACCCAGAGGCTTCTATTGTTGTGGCCTTCCGGCCCATAGTGGCGCCGCTGGGCCCAATGGTCGTAGGAAGCAGTCCGCGCGTTCAGTGTGTCCTTCAGTGTTGTCATTTTGCGTCTCCATTTAAGAAATTGAGTTAAAACGGCTGCCCGACGCTCGACCACGAAACGTCCCGATTGAATAGTCACCAAGCGGCGGGCCCGCAGTTTCTGTATAGCAACAGATGCGCCATATCAATTTACATATAAGAAACAAATAGATACGGTTAGCGTCGCGGGCGGGGTGGGATCACATGCTTCCCAGGGGGATGGCCTCAAAAGGCCAGAACCTCCAAAGACATGACGCTGCAGGCTGGTGAGAATGCGTATTTCCTATAGGAAGCAGAGAAGATCTGGAATTTGTCCCGACAGATCGTTACAGCCTTCATGATCGGGGTTCCATTGGGTCGCTGGCCATGCCGAGCCGGATTCGTCTCGCCAGTTCCCATTGCTTGACCAGCGCATAGATCGCCGGGATCACGGCCAGCGTCAGCACGGTCGAGGACACCATGCCGCCGATCATGGGCGCCGCGATACGGCTCATGACTTCCG
>NZ_JANJXQ010000251.1 GCF_024708915.1 Thiobacillus sp. | reverse complement strand
GGCGCTCAACAATGCCGGCGCCACCGACCTGCCCCTGCTGGTGGTGCTGAACGACAACGACATGTCGATTTCGCCCAACGTCGGCGCGCTCAACAACTACCTGGCGCGCATGATGTCCGGCAAGTTCTACGCGGCGGCCCGCCGCGCCGGCGAAAGAGTCCTGTCCGTCGCGCCGCCGATTCGCGAGCTCGCCAAACGCGCCGAGGAACACATGAAGGGCATGGTGACGCCGGGCACCCTGTTCGAGGAATTCGGCTTCAACTACATCGGTCCGATCGACGGCCACGACCTCGACGTGCTGCTGGAAACGCTGGGCAACATCAAGCAGTTGAGCGGCCCGCAATTTCTGCATGTAGTCACCCGCAAGGGCAAAGGCTATGAGCCCGCAGAAACCAACCCCTGCCTGTATCACGGCGTGGCGTGCTTTGACCCGGCCGCAGGCGTCGCCGAAAAAACCGGCGGCAAGCCCACCTACACCCAGGTATTCGGCGACTGGCTGTGCGACATGGCCGCCGCCGACACGCGGCTGGTCGGCATCACGCCGGCAATGCGCGAAGGCTCCGGGCTGGTGCGCTTCTCGCAGGATTACCCGAAGCGCTATTTCGACGTCGGCATCGCCGAACAGCACGCGCTGACCTTCGCCGCCGGGCTGGCCTGCGAAGGCGTCAAACCGGTGGTGGCAATCTATTCGACCTTCCTGCAGCGCGCCTACGACCAACTGATCCACGACGTCGCCCTGCAAGACCTGCCGGTAATGCTGGCGATCGACCGCGCCGGCCTGGTCGGCGCCGACGGCCCCACCCACGCCGGCAGCTTCGACCTCTCCTTCCTGCGCTGCATCCCTAACCTGCTGATCGCCGCGCCATCGGACGAGAACGAGTGCCGCCGCCTGTTGACCACCGCCTTTCTGCACGACGGTCCCTCGGCGGTACGCTATCCGCGTGGCAGCGGCAGCGGCGCCGCGATCGAACCCGGCCTCGATCCGGTCGAGATCGGCAAGGGCCTGCTGCGCCGCCGCGGCCGCGACGTCGCTCTCGTCGCCTTCGGCAGCCTGGTCGCACCCGCGCTGCAGGCCGCCGAAGCGCTCGACGCCAGCGTGGCCGACATGCGCTTCGTGAAACCGCTGGACCTGGACCTGCTGCGCGAACTGGCGCACAGCCACCGCCTGCTGGTGACACTGGAGGAAAATGTGGTGGCGGGCGGCGCCGGCGCGGGGGTGGCCGAGGTGCTGGCCGGACTTGGCCTCGCCGTGCCGGTGCTGCATCTGGGCCTGCCCGACACGTTTATCGAACATGGCGACCCGGCCGCGATGCTGGCTGGCTGCGGGCTCGACGCGGCGGGAATAACCCATTCCGTGCGTCAGCGGATAACCCTATTACCCGAGTAGTTTACTCAACTATTCAGGCAGTTTATACTTAGTCTAAACTGCACTCAGCGTGAGCTGAAATCAATACAAGGAGCCTGCCATGAACCAGATTTGCGACACCGCCGTTTGCATGCCGGACGTACAAAGTTCGACCGATACGCGGCAAATCGCCATCGACAAGGTCGGCATCAAGAGCATTCGCCATCCGATCAGGGTGGCGGACAAGAACGATGGCATCCAGCACACCATCGCCAACTTCAACATGTACGTCTACCTGCCGCATAACTTCAAGGGCACGCACATGTCGCGCTTTGTCGAGATCCTCAACACGCGCGAGCGCGAGATTTCGGTCGAAAACTTCGAGGACATGCTGCGCCAGATGGTCGAACGCCTGGAAGCCGAATCGGGCTACATCGAGATGACCTTCCCCTACTTCATCAACAAGTCGGCCCCCGTCTCCGGCGTGCAAAGCATGCTCGACTACGAAGTCACCTTCGTCGGAGCGATCGAAAAAGGGGAATACACCCACACCACCAAGGTCGTGGTGCCGGTGACCAGCCTGTGCCCGTGTTCGAAGAAAATCTCCGATTACGGCGCGCACAACCAGCGCTCGCACGTTACCGTCACCGCGAAAACCAACGGCTTCCTGTGGATCGAGGATCTGGTGCGCAAGGTGGAAGACCAGGCTTCGTGCGAGCTCTTCGGTCTGCTGAAACGGCCGGACGAGAAGCACGTCACCGAGCGCGCCTACGACAACCCGAAATTCGTCGAGGACATCGTGCGCGACGTCGCCGCCGCGATGAACGCCGAGCCAATGATCGATGCCTATGTGGTGGAAGCCGAGAACTTCGAGTCCATCCACAATCATTCGGCGTACGCACTGATCGAGCGCGACAAGACCAGGCAATAAGCTTTTGGCAGCATCCAAGCAACGAGGCCCGCAACCGCGGGCCTCGTTGCATTCTGTCCGCTTGCGATCAATACCGCTGCGTTAGCGTCATCGTCTGCCCGTCGCGCCGCATTTCCATCCGGTTCAAAAAGCTCATCCCCAAAAGCGGAACGCTCAAACCGGTCTCGACCACCATGCCGTCGACCTGGCTGACGGTGATGCCGCCGACCTTCACGGTATTGAACTTGACGCGCCAGGCAGGCACCACCCCTGCGGCGGTGCCGACGCTGGCGGCCTGCCCGGCTTTGTAGTCGAGCCCGATGCGTTTGGCTTCGGCAGCGCTGATGGCGATGGACGTCGCGCCGGTGTCGACCAGGAAAGTCATCGGATACCCGTTGAGCGAACCGGCCGCGGCAAAGTGGCCGCGTGCATCGGCCGTGAGCGACACGCTCTGGCGCTCAGCCGCCGGCGCACCGCCGGCAAAGGATTGCCCCATGCCCAGTGTGCGGCGCTTGCCGTCGACGTCGAAACTGGCACTACCGGAATCCGCGGCCAGCAGTTTCACCCCCTGAACCGTCTGTCCCACGCTCAGGGTACGTGGCTTGCCGCCGTCGATGCTGACGATGGCCTTGTCCTTGAACAGCCCCACCACCGAGACGCTGGCTGCCCACGTGTGGGTGCAGGAAAGCCCGCCTGCGGCTATCATCATCGCAACCGTTTTTTTATCGAGAGGCATCATGCTTCCTGTTCTGATTTTCCGTCATTCGCTCACCGAAGGGCCGGGATATTTCACCACGTTTCTGGATCGCCACGGCATTCCCTGGCAGCTGGTTCGCATCGACGCCGGCGACGCCGTGCCCAAAGACCTTAACGGCACTTCAGGCATCTGCTTGATGGGCGGGCACATGAGCGTCAATGACGATCTGCCCTGGATTCCACCGCTGCTGGCCCTGCTCCGCCAGGCGGTCGCATCGGATGTTCCGGTGATCGGCCATTGCCTGGGTGGGCAACTGATGGCCAAGGCGCTGGGCGGCACGGTAAGCCGCAACCCGGTCAAGGAAATCGGCTGGGGCGACGTGCGCGTCACGAACGCCGAGGCAGCGCTTCCCTGGCTGGGCGAAGTCGCGCAGCCCATGCTGGCGTTCCACTGGCACGGCGAAACCTTCAGCCTGCCGCCGGGCGCCACGCGCATCCTCGACAGCGTCTGGTGCGCCAACCAGGCCTACGTCCTGAATGGCCGCCATATCGGCATGCAGTGCCACGTCGAAATGACGCCCGAACTCATCGCCAGCTGGTGCGACAACGGCGCCGCCGAAATCGCCACCAGCGACAGTCCCGGCGTGCAGTCGCCCGGCGCCATCCAGGCGGACATGGATGCCCGCATTGCCCGTCTGCATCAACTGGCCGACAAAATATATTTCCGCTGGATTCAAGGGCTTAGAAAATAATCGTGCAACTGTCCCGAGAAGACGCTGGACAGCCGTATCGCGCAGCGTAGGATAGCCAGCGGAGTCACATCCAGTTTTAAAGATTCATCGTGATAACGGAGGATTTATGCAAAACGTCGACTATGCCAACTTCGATTTCGGCGAACGTCTCAATGGCTTCATCCACGAAGTGATGAATTACGGCGGCAGCCCCCGCACCGAAGCCGACCTCACCGAAGGCCAGAAAGTCTTCGTGCGGGCAGTCAAGCGCGAAATGGTCAAATACGCCGACCCCAACCGTCACGGCTATCCGCATAACCTGCTAGAGCAGATGGAGGCCTTCACCCGCACCGTAGGCGATCTGCATAACTCCTATTTCGATTCGGGCATGCGCAAGATCAGCGACTGTCTGTACAACCGCTGGAAAATGCTCTACGAAGAAACCAAAAAACTGGCCGCAGCCGGTGGCGACACCAAACCTGCCTGGGTTGGCGTCATCAAGACCGAACAGACCGACATGCCTGCCTTCTTCGACGCATAAGTAATTGTTTCAAAATAAAAAAGCCCGGTATATCCGGGCTTTTTTATGGCTACGAGCCAATATCAACCCCGCTTATCCTCAAATAAAAATAAAGCATTATTCAGACATCAGCCCCGGTGCTATGCTGCCCCGACTCAATAACCCCTTCAATTCCGAGGAGACAGCATGTCCAAACTGGTACGCCCCCACGGTGGCGGTGAACTCAAACCCCTGCTGCTGACGGGCGCCGCACTTGCTGCCGAGCAAGCCCGCGCTGCCTCGCTGCCCAAGGTCAAGATGACCTCGCGCGAAACCGGCGACCTCATCATGATGGGAATCGGCGGTTTCACCCCGCTCGAAGGTTTCATGACCCATGCCGACTGGCAGGGCGTATGCGACGGCTATAAAATGGCCAACGGCCTGTTCTGGCCGATTCCGGTCACGCTCTCCGCCGATGAAGTCACCGCACAGAATATCGCGGTCGGTGCCGATATCGCACTGGTCGACAGCGAATCCGGCAACATCATGGGCACCATGAAGGTGACCGAGAAATACGCCATCGACAAGGCGCACGAATGCATGCAGGTCTACAAGACCACCGACCTCGAACACCCTGGCGTGAAGATGGTCATGGACCAGGGCCCGGTCAATCTCGCCGGCCCGGTCAAGGTGCTGTCCACCGGCAGCTTCAAGGAAGAGTACGGCGACCAGTTCATGACCCCCGCCGAAACCCGCGCCGCATTCGAGAAAATGGGCTGGTCCAAGATTGCCGCTTTCCAGACCCGCAACCCGATGCACCGTTCGCACGAGTATCTGGCCAAGATCGCCATCGAAACCATGGACGGCGTGCTGATCCACTCGCTGCTTGGCGCGCTGAAACCGGGCGACATTCCCGCCGAAGTCCGTTCCGAAGCGATCGCCACCCTGATCGACAACTATTTTGCCCCCAACACCGTGATCCAGGCGGGCTACCCGCTCGACATGCGCTACGCCGGCCCGCGCGAAGCTCTGCTGCATGCGCTGTTCCGCCAGAACTACGGCTGCTCGCATCTGATCGTCGGCCGCGACCACGCCGGCGTGGGGGACTACTATGGCCCGTTCGACGCGCAGAAGATTTTCGACGAAATCCCCAAGGATGCGCTCGAAACCAAGAACATGAACATCGACTGGACCTTCTGGTGCAATAAATGCGGTGGCATGGCCTCGCAACGTACCTGCCCCCACACCAAGGACGACCGCATCCTGCTGTCCGGCACCAAGGTACGTTCGATGCTGTCCGAAGGCCAGGATCTGCCAGTCGAATTCAGCCGTCCTGAAGTCGCCAAGGTGCTGCAGAAGTACTACGCCGGCCTCTCCGCGGAGCAGAACGTCAAAGTCGAGTTGAAAGGCCACTCGGCAGCGTAATTTTTTCCGGACGGCAGGATGCCGGATGGAATGGCCCCGATCGTTGCAGCACTGGTCGGGGCAAGCTTTTAGGACACGAGCCTACCGGAAGCGGATTCGCGAGTCGCCCCGGCCAAGGACGGGTTCAGTTCTAAGCGGACCGCGACGTACGCGGATTGTTAGCTAACTTTAGGAGACTGTAATGCCAACCTATGTTCGTACCGACAAGTGCGACGGTTGCAAGGGTCAGGACAAGACCGCTTGCATGTACATCTGCCCGCACGATCTGATGAAGCTGGACAAGGACGGTTCGGAAACCGGCCACGCCATGCGTGCGTTCAACCAGGAACCCGAGCAGTGCTGGGAGTGCTATTCCTGCGTGAAGATCTGCCCGCAGCAAGCCATTGAAGTTCGCCACTACGCCGACGTCGTGCCGCTGGGCGGCATGGTTCAGCCGCTGCGTGGTTCCGACTCCATCATGTGGACCATCAAGTTTCGTAACGGCGTGTTGAAGCGTTTCAAGTTCCCGATCCGCACCACGCCCGAAGGCTCGATCGATCCCTACGGCAACAAGCCCATGCCCAAGATGGCTGATATCGAGTCCACGGGCTCCTTCACCCGTGACATGATGGGGGGCTACCGTGCCGGCAACCCCGCTGAACTGATTCGCAAGTAATTTAGAGAGGTAAACGAAATGGCTGGAGAATTTGGTAATCCTGAAGTAGTCCAGGAGGAAGTCGACATCCTCCTGATCGGCGGTGGCATGGCATGCTGCGGCGCCGGTTACGAAGTCATGCGCTGGGCTGACGCCGCCAAGGCAGAGACCGGCATCGATCTGAAGATCAAGCTAGTCGACAAGGCCGCGATGGACCGTTCCGGTGCCGTGGCACAGGGCCTGTCCGCGATCAACACCTACATCGGCTCCGAGCAGGATCCCGCCGACTACGCCCGCATGGTCTCCAACGACCTGATGGGCATCACGCGTGACGACCTCGCCTACGACCTCGGCCGCAACGTGGATGATTCCGTGCACCTGTTCGAGGAATGGGGCCTGCCGATCTGGAAGACCGACGAAAACGGCGAGCGCCACGACGGTTCGCAAGGCCTGCCCACGCTGAAGGACGGCGGCAAGCCCGTGCGTTCCGGCAAATGGCAGATCATGATCAACGGCGAATCCTACAAATGGATCGTGGCCGAAGCGACCAAGAAGGCGCTCGGCATGGATCGCATCGAAGAGCGCATCTTCATCGTCAAGCTGGTCAACGACAAGAACGACCCCAACCGTATCGCCGGTGCCGTCGGCTTCTCGACCCGCGACCATAAGGTCGTCGTCTACAAGGCCAAGGCGATCCTGCTGGCCGCCGGTGGCTGCGTGAACATTTTCCGTCCGCGCTCCGTCGGTGAAGGCACCGGCCGTGCCTGGTACCCGGTATGGAACGCCGGTTCGACCTACGCGATGGCTGCCGAAGCCGGCGCCGAGCTGACCATGATGGAAAACCGTTTCGTGCCCGCCCGCTTCAAGGATGGCTACGGCCCGGTCGGCGCCTGGTTCCTGCTGTTCAAGGCCCAAGCTGTCAACGCCTACGGCGAAGTCTACATGCAGAAGAACAAGGAACTGCTGAACGACTACCCCCCCTACGGTCAGGCTGCCGTGCCGGCTTCATGCCTGCGCAACCACCTGATGCTGAAGGAAATGAAGGAAGGCCGCGGTCCCATCTACATGGACACCGTGACCGCCCTCGCCAAGCTGCGTGAGACCCTGACCCCGCGAGAAGTGAAGCACCTCGAAGCCGAAGCCTGGGAAGACTTCCTGGACATGTGCGTCGGCCAGTGCGGTATCTGGGTTGGTGAGAACGTCGAGCCGGAGAAGAAGAACTCCGAGCTGATGCCGACCGAGCCGTACCTGCTGGGTTCGCACTCCGGCTGCTGCGGTATCTGGACCTCCGGTCCGACCGACGTGGGTGCCCCCACCGACGAGGCCCTGCCGGGCGTCCCCGCTCACCTGCCGAAGGGCTGGAACTGGGGCTACCGCTCGATGACCACGGTCAAGGGCCTGTTCACCGCCGGCGACGGCGTCGGCGCCTCGGGCCACAAGTTCTCCTCCGGTTCGCACACCGAAGGCCGCCTCGCCTCCAAGGCGATGGTCAAGTACGCCCTCGACAACAAGGACTGGAAGGTCGAGCTGGACACCGATCCCGCCGTCCTCGCCGAGGAGATCTACAAGCCG
>NZ_JANJXQ010000205.1 GCF_024708915.1 Thiobacillus sp. | reverse complement strand
TTTCCACCAGGATGCCGCGGTCATGCCGATGCGGCCATCGTCGTTCAGGGTGATCGGCGCGGAAAAGCTGCGGCCGCCGTCGGTGGAGCGGGCAAAGCGGACGTTGCCGGTAAACCGTTTCGGCAGCGACTGGCTCCAGCTCAGCAGCACCGTGCCGTCCTGCGCAACGGCAATCTTGGGACGGTTTTCCGCGTTGGCGGCGATGTCTTCCGGCGCGGAGGAGACCGCAACCGGGCGGGAGAAATGCTGCCCGCCGTCGCTCGACGAGGAAACCCAGAGCTGCTGGTTCTCGACCCTGGCCAGCCATACGCGCCCGTTGCCGTCGAGCGTCGCGCCTACCGCCAGGGTCGGCTTGGCCGCTTGCGGCTTCGCCTCGTGGCGATGCTCCATCGCCGCAACCGGCTGGGTCGCCAGCGTTGCCGCCAGCAGCCATACAAAAGTAAGTTGACTCATCCGACACCCATCCATCTTTCTTGACCTCGTGGCGCCGAAGCTTATCCCGGGCCGGACGGTGCGGGAATGTGGCATATTGACGCACCGCCGCGCGCCCCCGATTCCCCGCACGAATCGGGGGCGCGTCCGCAGCGGGCAGGCGACGCATCGCCAACATCCGCCCGCCCGCGGACGAGCGGCTACATGGGCATCATGTCCGACTCGATCACGCCGCAGGCGACGCGGGCGCCCGAATTGCCGGCGGGATCGGAAAAATCGTCTTCCCTGGCGTGGATCACGATGCTGCGGCTGTCGACGGATGCCGCGCCCATCAGCGCGATGCTGATGCCGTACGCCGTCACGTCCACCACCGCCCGGCCGCTCGCATCGGCTTCGATATTGCCGAGATCGCCCAGATGGCGATCCTTGCTACCGGGCGCGCCGTGACGGCCGCCGGCGGGCGCGTAATGGCCGCCGGCGCTCATGCCGTCGGGCGAGTCGCAATTGCCGTTCACGTGGATGTGGAAACCGTGTTTTCCCGGCGTCAGCCCTTCGACCGTTCCGCTGATGTGCACGACGCGGTTTTTCGGCTCGCGGAACGTCAACGATCCGCTGACGGAACTGCCCGACGTCGCCACCAGAACGGCCGTGGACGACATCATGTGGTCATGGGCGGCCACCGGCGCCGCCCCGGCGCAGAACAGCAGGCCGGCGGCCGCGAGGATGCGCGGCAGGGCGCCGCAGCGAATGCGGGATACGGATTGCATCGGGGCAGGCATCGTTGGTCTCCTTGAGAAGCCAGTCGAACTGGCGCTGACATGTTCCGTCATGTTCCAGAATGGAATGCGGATGTTCAGAACCCTCCGCTTGCCAGTTCCCCCAGCATCGCTTTCAGGTCGCGGTCGAACTGCTCCAGATTGGCTTTGCCTTCCTTCGACAGCTTCGGGTTCTTCGCCAGAATCGACAGCACATGGGCGGGACGATGCACCATCACCGTGGTTTTGCCGTCGTTTTCGAACAGGGCGAGGCGGCATGGCGCAAACATCTCGAAGTCGGGCACATTGCGGGTGATGCTGTATGCCTTGGTCAGGTTGCAGAACTCGATGAGCTGCAGCGGATGCGCCTCGATGCCCCGGCTGGCCAGGCCTTCCTGCACGTTGAGGATATTGATGATGGCGTAATTCCTGGCTTCGAGGGCCGAGACGAGCATGTCCCGCACCGCCGGCAACGCGTCGTCGAGGGTGACCTCGTATTTGACCGGAGTCACCAGGACGACGGGGTCTTTCGCCCACAGGGGCGTCGCCTGCAGCGAAAACAGCAGGGCGGCCAGGGCCAGGCCCCAGTTTGTGAAAAAATGCTTGGCGGACATGCTTCCGTCTCCTTGTGTGTTCCAAAACGATGGGCAGAATGCCCCCGCCGTCTGGAAAAGCAAACCCCGTACCAGAATCGGACGGGGCGGAAACGTTCAGCGACTGCGCCCGTGCGGATGGAAGTGCAGGTTGTATTCGCGCATCTTGCGCCACAGCGTGGTGCGGCCGATTCCCAGCACGCGCGCGGCCTCGCCGATATTGGTGGAACGCAGCAGGGTGGCCTCGATCATCCGGCGCTCCGAATCGGCGATGCTGCCGCTCTCGGTCAGTTCGGTATGGCCGTTTTTCATGGCAAGCGGAGCCGTTTGCTGCTGCAGGTCCTCCGGCAGGGCGTCGACGTCGATGTGACCGGCGTCGTCGGCGAATACCGCCATCTGCTCGACGAAGCTTTCCAGCTGGCGAATATTGCCCGGATAGGGGTAGCCCAGTACATAGGCTTCGGCGCGCGGCGTCAGCCGAAGGCCGCTGCGGCCGTACTTGTTGCCGTAAATAGCAAGGAAGCGCTGCAGCAGATTCTGCAGATCCTGGCCGCGTTCGCGCAGGGGCGGCAGGTGCAGGCGTATGCCGTTGAGGCGGAAATACAGGTCGGAACGGAAATGGCCTTTCTCGATGAGCAGGCTGAGATCCTGGTTGCTCGCCGACATGATGCGGATATCGACCTTCTTGCCCTTGTTGGAGCCGACCCGGCGGATAATTTTTTCCTGCAGGACGGAAAGCAGCTTGGCCTGCATGGCGGGCGACAGAGTGTCCACTTCGTCCAGAAAAAGGGTGCCGCCGTCCGCTTCCTCGAAAAGTCCCGCGCGCGATTCCGTGGCGCCGGTGAAGCTGCCCTTGACGTGGCCGAACAGTTCGCTCTCCAGCAGGTTTTCCGGCAGGCTGGCGCAGTTGATGCTGACGAAGGGCGCCTGCTGGCGGGCGCTGTTCTGGTGAATGAAGCGCGCCACGCGGGTTTTGCCGGTTCCGGTTTCGCCGGTGATGAGGACGCTGATGTCGGTCCGCGCAATCCGCTCAGCCTTGATCAGAGTGGCGCGCATCTGCGGGGTTTCGGCGACGATGTCCTGCGCGTCGCGGGACGGCACGGCCACGGCCGGCCACGCCGCAGCCGCGGGGATGGCCTGGCTGGCGTGGATTTTCTCCAGCATGTCCTGCTCGCGGAAAGGCTTGGTCAGGTAATCGAAAGCGCCCAGGCGCATGGCGTCGACCGCGGAATCGATGCTGCCGTAGGCGGTGATGAGAATCACCGGCAGGGCCGGGTTTTCACGCTTGATTTCACGCAGCAGATCGACGCCGGACATCCCGTCCATGCGCAAGTCGGTAATCACCAGGTCGTACTTCTGATTGCCCAGACGGGACAGCGCCCCCTCGCCGCTTTCCGCCTCGTCGGTTTCGAAACCGGCGCCCTGCAGCATCAACGAAAGGCTACGGCGCAGGCTTTTCTGATCGTCTACCAGCAGGATACGCATCAGGCGACCTCGCGTCGGTCAAAAGTTTCCTCGATACGAACCGGCACGCGCAGGAAGAAGGCCGTGCCTTCGCCCACCCGGCTGCGCAGCCGGATACGGCCCTCCCATTCCCGCACCAGGCGCAGCACGATGGCCAGCCCCAGACCGGCGCCCAATGAGCGCTGCGAATAAAACGGCTCGAAAATCCGCGCCTGGTCTTCGCGGGCGATACCCTTGCCGGAATCCCTCACCGCCAGCAGGAAATACCCCGGGTAACGCCGCAGTGCGACATCGATGCGGCCCGCTCCCTGGATCGACTGGGACGCGTTGAGCAGGAGATTCCAGAGTACCGTCTCCAGGCCGTCGGCGTCGAACAGCAACAGCGAGGAGGTGGGCTGGATAGTCAAGCCCAGCTGGATGGAAAGTTCTTCCTGACTGATATGCCGTTCCAGCAGGCCGCAGACTTTTTTTACCAGCAGCTCCAGCACGATGGGCTTGCTGACCGACGCGCGCGGCTTGCCGAAAGACAGGAAGTTGCTGGTGAGGTTGGTCAGCCGCTCCACTTCGTCCTGGATGATTTCCAGCGCCGCCCGGCTGCGCGAGTTTTCGCTGCTGTCCGCCCGCAGCACGGCAAGGCAGTTGTTGATGGCGGACAGCGGATTGCGTACTTCGTGCGCCACCGAGGCGGCCAGCTGGCCCATCACCGCCATGCGCTCGCTGCGTATCTTGTCCGCTTCGGCCAGCTTGAGCTGCTGGTTGAATTCGGCCAGCTGCTTGTAGCTGCGCGCGTTGTTGATGGCGATGCGCACCTGGCCTGCGAGCAGTTCGCCCTTGTCCAGCGTGACGGCGCTGAAACGCACGTGCGCCTTGCGTGCCAGCATCATCACGCCGATGAGGTTTTCGCCGTCCAGCAGCGGAAACATGGCCAGCGCTTCCCAAGGACAACCGCTCGGCCGGGTGAACGGGGTTGTTTGGCTGGCGTCGTTCCACAGGATGCCAAGGGGCTGATACCGGCCGCCGATGCCCTGCAGCAGGGTGGAACACAGCTTGCCGTTGCCGCACCAGACCTCGAGCTCGTCCGATACCGGCTGGTCCGGCTGCGCAAACCATTTCGCCGCCAGGTAGAACGTGCCGTCTTCGCTGCTCGGCAGCCACACCATCGCACCGTCGCTTTCGAGCAATGCGGCACTTTCCTTGCACACCGCCTCGAGCACCCGGTCCAGTTCCAGGGTGGAGGTGAGCATGGTGGAGACCCGCAGCAGCGCCAGCCGGAAATCGTTGGCATCGAGCCATTGATGGTAAAGCAGCGCGTTGTGCACGATCGCCCCCACCTCCACGGCCAGTGCCTGCAATCCGCTCAGGTCCTGCTTCTCCGCGCCCCGATCGTTGGCGCGCAGGCGCAGGCGGCCGACTTCCTGGCCATTGGCGGTGAGCGACAGACACAGGGAAAGGCGACCCGACTCATCGCGGTGGCCGCATTCAAACACGTCTTTCGCCGCATGCAGGGTATGGCAGATGGCCGTATAGCAAGCGGACTCGCCCCGCAGGGCGCGCACCGGCCAGCGGCTGCTCAGATGCAGCGCGCGGCGATCGAACTCGTCCACCTCATCCTCGGGGATGCGCAGAATGAGTTCGCAGCTGGTAAATCCCAGCAGCTGATGGATGGCCCTGGACACCACGTCGAGCGTGTGGTCCAGTTCGAGCGAGCGCATCGCTTCCTGAACCATGCGGTTGCGTATTTCGAGTTGCTGGTTGACGT
Organism: Thiobacillus sp.; assembly: GCF_024708915.1. Next base: position 15,777 of record NZ_JANJXQ010000205.1, on the reverse strand, counting down.
GGCGGATTTCCTGCTTGGAAAGCTTCAGCCGGCGGTTGACCTGGGCCAGCGAATAACGCGACGTCTCGATGGTGCGCAGCGCCAGCAGGAAGCCGACAAATACCGACAGCATGATGCCGAGGTAAAACAGCAACTTGACGCCGTGCCACATCCACCAGGCCAGGTTCCACATGCTGGAAAAGCTGAACAGATACGCGCTTTGCGCAAACACCACCAGCAGGCTGAACACCAGCAGCGCCAGAATCTGGTGGTGCTCGCGGAAATAGCGGTAGAACGCAATGGCCGCCAGCGCATAGAGCAGCCCGGCCAGGTAATGCGTCGCATGGAGGACGGAGGAAAACCTGAAATTGCTTGCGGAATCGGGAAACAGGCTCGGGATGAAGTAGCGGTAGAGCGCCGCCACCAGCACGACCGCCGCCATACCGACCATGAGGGTCGCCAGATCCGCCCGGGAAAAGCCATGATTGCGCTCGACCACGACCCGGACCGCCACGCCGGCGAAAATGAAGGCGCCGCCCAGAAAAGTGGAGAGCGTGTGGTACAGGACAAAGCCCGTCTGATGGGTACCGGGATCGGTCCAGGCATGCAGCATGTCGAACACGCCCATGATCAGAAAACCCAGGCCGAACAGGATCATGCTGGGGTCGCGCCGCTTCAGGCAGGTCGACAGGATCATGCCGGCAATGGTCAATGCCGTCAGGCCGCAGAATGCCTCGATCAGCAGGTGGCTCTGCGGTTCGACGAAGACGTGTTGCTGGAAGGCGAGGGGCGCCCGCGAAAAAATCAGGACCGGCGCGGCCACCAGCAACAGCAGCCAGACGAAGACCCCGATCTCCGGCAGGCTGAGCAGTGCAAGACGCGCGCCGACCGCACGCCTGATGTCGGCCAGAAATACGGCGGCGAATGGGGCGGGAGATTTAACGGACATGGTCTTCACCGTCATCAGGCCGATGGAATTTCATTTTACGCTGCGAATCGGGGCCGGGCCATCGCGACCCGCCCCCTCCGCCGCTCAGGTGGCCGTCGCAACAGACCGCTCCGGCCAGCGGGTGGCCAGCCAGCGGAACAGAGTCGGGATGACCACCAGGTTCAACAAGGTGGAACTCAGCATGCCGCCCAGCAGGACAATGGCGAGGGGGCGTTCCATCTCCTTGCCGGTGGGGTCGCCGAGGATCAGGGGCGTCACCGCCAGCGCCGCGGTCAGCGCGGTCAGCAGGATCGGCACCAGGCGATCGCAGGCGCCCTTGACCGCGACCTCGGCCGGGCTCAGCTGCGGCTGCGCCTGCATCAGGTGCTGGTAGCGGGAGATGAGCAGCAGGCTGTTGCGGGTCGCCACGCCAAACAGCGCCACCATGCCGATCATGGACGACACGTTCAGGGTTTCGCCGGCCAGGGCAAGGGCGAACACGCCGCCGATCAGAGCCAGCGGCAGGTTGAGCATGACCAGCGTCACCAGCGACCACTGGCGGAAAGCCTGGAACATGATGAGCGTCATCAGCACCAGGGCGGCGCTGCCGGACAGCAGCAGGTTGCGCGTGGCGCGCTGCTGGCCCTCGAAATCGCCGCCGATTTCCAGCGCGTAGCCGGGTGGCAGCTCGACCTTTTCCTTGATGCGGGCCTGGGCTTCGCGCACCACGCCGTCGAGGTCGCGGCCTTCGGTGTTCCATTGCACCACGGCGCGGCGCGCGCCGCTGTCGCGGTTGATCATGTAGGGCTCCTGCACGACCTTGATCCGCGCCAGGTCGCGCAGCGGCACCACCACGCCATCGGGCGAGATCAGGGGCATCTCGCCAAGCGTGCGGATGTCGGCACGGGCCGCTTCGTTGACGCGCAGGAACAGGTCGAAGGTGCGATCCTGCTCCAGCACCTTGGATGCCGTCACGCCGTTGAATGCCTGTTCCACCTGGGCCACGATGGACGCGGGCGTAAAGCCATAGGCGGCGGCATCGGCCCGGTTGACCTGCACATCCACGCCCGGCACCAGAATCATCGGCTCCATCTGCAGGTCGACGATGCCGGCAACGCCCTGCACCGCCTGATAGATCTCCTGCTGCTTCTGCTGCAGCACCGCGAAATCCTGGCCGTACAGTTTCACCGCCACCTGTGAGCGCACCCCGGAGAGAATTTCCGACATGCGATGGGTGATGAATTGCGAGACGTTGGTCGACATGCCGGGAATCTGCGCCAGCTGCTCGCGGATGCGCTGCATGACTTCCGGCACGTTGGCCGTTCCCGGCTTCAGCGCGATGTCGAATTCGCTGAAGTTGACCGGCTGGGCATCCTCGTCCAGCCGCGAACGGCCGGCGCGCTGCGCCAGGCTGGCGATCTCGGGCATTTGCCCGATCAGTTCTTCCACCTCGCGGCCCATCCGCAGGTTTTCCTCCAGCGAGGTGCCGGGCATCATGGTGGTGGCGATCACCAGGTTGCCTTCATGGAAGGGCGGGATGAAGGAGCGGCCCAGTCCCGAGAAGACGATCGCGGCTGCCGCCAGCAGCACCAGCGTGCTCGCGACGACCGGCAACGGCCACGCCTGCAGGTGCTGCAGCAGGCGCTCATAGCGTGCCAGCAGGAATTCCGAGATCGGGCCCAGCCCATATTCGCGCGCCTGCTGCCCTTTACCCATCAGGTAGTAGCTCAGCACCGGCACCAGCGTGATAGCCACGATCAGCGAACTGGCGATGGCGGCCAGATAGGCGATCGCCATCGGCTGGAAAATGCGGCCTTCGATGCCCTGCAGGAAAAAGATCGGGGTGAACGCCACCAGGATGATGAGGGTGGCGAAGACCACCGAGTTGCGGATCTCCCGCGAACCTTCATAGACGATGTCGAGGGCCGGCAGCGGCGCCTCGGCCAGTTTGTTCTCGCGCAGGCGGCGCAGGATGTTCTCGACGTCGATGATGGCGTCGTCCACCACCTCGCCAATGGCGAACACCAGCCCGCCCAGGGTGAGCGCATTGATGCCGATATCCAGGGCCCACAACACCAGCACCCCGGCCATCAGGGAGGTGGGGATGGCGATCAGGCTGATCGCCGTCGGCCGCCAGCGGAACAGGAACAACAGCAGCACCAGGGCGACGATGATCGACGAATGCAGCAGGGCATCGCGCAGGTTGTCGATCGAGGCGTCGATGAAGCTGGCCTGGCGGAACACGTTGGGGATCAGCTGCACATCCTTGGGCAAGTTCTCTGCCATGCTGGCCAGCACCTTTTCCACGTTGCGGGTGGTTTCCATGGTGTCCGCGCCCCACAGCTTGGATACCGTGCCGATCACCGCCGGGCCGCCGAAGATCTGGCCATCGCCCCGTTTCACTTCGCTGCCGAAGCGCACTTCGCCGATGTCGCCGATGTGGATGGGCTGGCCGTCGCGCATCACGACCAGCGTGTCGGCCACGTCGCGCAGGCTCTCCACCTTGCCGTCGGCGCGGATGAAATATTCCTCTTCCGAACTGGGATAGACGAATCCCCCTGGCGCCACCAGGTTGGCGCTGCGCAGCGCCTGCGTCGCCATGGCGGTGGAAACCCCGTATTTGCGCATGAGCAGGGGGTCCAGCAGCACCTGGTACTGCTTCACGCCGCCGCCCACCGCGACCACCGACGCCACCCCGGGTTGCGCCAGCAGCCGGTTGCGGATATCCCAGTCGACCAGGGTCCGCAGTTCGTGCTCGCGGTCGCTGCCCGACCAGTCCACCAGCCCGAACTTGAGCAGCCAACTCACCGCCGAGGTCACCGGCATCATCTGCGGCGTCTGGGCGCCGGAAGGCAGCTGGCCCTGCACGGTTTGCATGCGCTCCTGAACGATCTGGCGCGCCCGGTAGATATCGACGCCCCACTTGAACACGATGGTGATGCGCGACAGCCCGACCGACGAGTTGGAGCGGATCTGATCGATATAGGGGGCGCCCTGCAGCACGATCTCGATCGGCCGGGTGACCAGCGTCTCCACGTCCTTGGCGGAGTAGCCGGGCACCTCGGTCTGGATCTGCACCTGCGGCGGCGCGTATTCGGGGAACACGTCCACCGCCATGTTCAGCGCCGCGACGATGGCTGCGCCCGCCAGAATCAGATACAGCAGAACCACCGTCAGGCGGTTCCTGAGAGACCATCGGATTGCCCAGTCAAACATGTGTCAGCCCGTCGTTAAGTCAGTGATGATGATCGTCATGGCTGTGGCCGCCGGTGTTCGCCCCGGCCCCCGCCGTAATGCGGTAGAGGCCTTCCAGCATCATTTTCCCGGCCACCACGACCTTTTCGCCCGCCGCCACGCCCTGCACCTGAAGCAGCCCGGCGGTTTCGTCCAGCACCACCACGGGTTTGCGCAGATAACGGCCGGGCGCCGCCTGCACGTACACCGCCGGGCTGACGCCCTGGCCCAGCACGGCCTGGCGCGGAACCCAGGTGCCCGAGCGGCTGCCCAGCTGCAGGCTGATGTTCACGGTCTGCCCCACCGCCATGCCCGCCGGCGTCCGCCCGAGATCGACCAGGAAACGCGCACGCTGGGTGACCGGATCCACCACCGGCAGCACCTGGGCAATCGGACGCTCCAGCTGGCGGCCGTCGGGCAGGCCGATGCGCACCGGCAAGCCGGGCCGCAACAGCGCCCGCTGGTCGGGATAGATATAGCCTTCCACCCAGAGCGACGCGTTGGCGGCCACCATCCGCGCCACCGCCCGGCCCACCACCACGAACTGCTTCATGGTTTTGTCCCCGGCGTTCACCAGGGAGCCGGGCTGCACGAACAATTCGGTGATGAAGCCGTCGCCCGGCGCATCCAGCATGATGTGCTCGACGACCTTGCCGTGCTCGATGAGGTCGGCAACCTGCGTGTCGCTCATGCCCCACCAGCGCAGGTTTTCCTTGGCATCCTTGAGGTAGTTCGGCAGCCGCCCCTCTTCGCGCAGCACCTGCAGCTTGGCTTCGTTCTTGAGAAACTCGAGGTAGCCCTTCTGGGTGGTGATGAACTCCGGATTGAAGACGGAGGCGATGGGCTGGCCTTTGCGCACGCTGTCCCCCACCCGCACATACACCTCCGCCACCTGGCCGCTGACGGCGATGTTCACATCGACCATGGCCTGGCTGTTGGGGACGACCAGGCCATAGGTCTTGATCGCCGATGCCTGCGGGCCGCTCTGAACTGCAGCCAGGCCAAACAGGCTTTGCTCCCGCCCCATCGTGTTGGGCGGCAACGTCACTTCGCTGACGGCTGCCGGCGCCGGCGCGGCCGTTGCCGCAGGCGCGGCCTGACCGAACATGCTCGGATCGCTGTGCCCCTGCGACAGCGGCACCAGCGCGACGCCGAGGCCGCCGCAGGCCAGCAGGCAAACGCCGCGCAGCCATGTCTTCCGCCACGCGGATGGCCCAAGGCCCCGCCGTCCGGCCAACTCAATGCGCATGATCAGGCTCCCCCAAGCTCACACTCGCCTGCAAGCCAACCAGCAGATCCACCCCTGCCGGCGGATTGCCGGCCAACTTGAGCCGCACCCGCTGGCGCTGGTTGACCGGATTGGCAAAGGCATAAATCTGCTGCACCACCGCCGGCATCGCCACCTGGCCACGACGAGTATCGGTCACGTAGACCGTGGCGCGCTGTCCGGGCTTGAGCCTGGCGGCCTCGCGGACCGGCAGGCTGGCTTCCACCTGGATGGCCGACGGACGTGCAATGGTGAGGATCGTGGTGCCGGTGGCGGTGTACTGGCCGACCTGCCCGCCGGTATTGAGAATCTGGTTGTTGACCACGTTCAGGCTGTAGATGAAGCCGGCCACCGGCGATTTGATGCGGATGCTTTTCAGCGGTTCGCGCTGCTTCTCCAGCAGCTTGATGTCGTCCTCCGACATGCCGCGCCACTCCAGGCCCATGCGCGCGTCGATGAGCTTCTCGTTGCCCGTCATGGAGAATTCCCGCACCGCCTCCATGTTGCTGTACAGGCCCAGATACGTGCTCTGGATGGTCTCCAGCTCGGCGCTTTCCATTTCGCCCAGCACCTCGTTGCGGGCAACCCGCTTGCCCACGTAGAGGTTGTTCAGCCGGGTGATGCGCGCATTGATCTTGACCACCACATTGGTCAGCTGGCGCGTATCGAAGATCAGCGTGGCGGGGTAGCGGACCGCAGCCTCCACGGGATGATCGTGTTGCTCGCCAGCGGCAGCAGGCGCGCCGAACATGGACGCATCGGAGTGGGCGTGCACTGACCCTTGCAGACCGAAAAACAAGGGCAGCGCCAGAACGAGCTTGCGCAGCATTTTCTTCAATCGGGAAAATTCTATTCCGCTATGCCGAGCAAGTCTTGTGCCATAAACCGGACTCGCCTGTCAGGGCCACCCTCCCCGGCCGGCAAGCCGGTGTCCTGCGCAGTCTGGCCCATTTCGGGGTGGCGGCACGGCCCTCCGCCGCGCATCGCGCATGCGGTTTTTTACGGGCTTGCGAGACAAAGGGTGTTTCACGTGTTCCGTAATGAAACGCGGCGGCGCCTGCCTCGCGGCCGCCTGCGGGGTAGCGCCGGGCGGCCTCGGCGAGTGAATGCCGCCAGGGTTTGCAGCGGCTTGCCGATCAGGGGCGGCCCCGCACGCTCAACCCGCCGCCTGTTCCGCTTGGGCAAATCCCCGTGCATGCTGGCTCAGCAGGGTGGTGGCTTCGTGGCCCGAAAGCGGCCCGCTGTAGAAAAACCCCTGCATTTCATGGCATTGCATCTGCTGCAGCCGGGCGAGCTGGGCTCCGGTTTCCACCCCTTCGGCGACGACGTTGAGGTTCATGCCGCGCCCCATCGCAATCATGGCATTGACGATGGACAGGTTTTCCTCGCGGTCGAGCTCCTGCACGAAGGATTGATCGATCTTGAGGGTGTGGATGGGGAAACGCGACAGGTACTTGAACGAACTGTAGCCGGTGCCGAAGTCGTCGATGGCGAGCCGCAGGCCGGAGGCGGAGAGGCGGCCGAGCTTGATGGCATTGGCTTCGAAATCGCGCATCAGCAGGCTCTCGGTGATTTCCAGTTCCATCTGGTGGCCGTCCAGCGCGTACACCTGCACGGCGCGCATGACGCTGTCGACGAAATCGGGGCTTTCGAGCTGGCGCGCGGAAATGTTGACCGACAGGCGCACCGGCGGCAGCCCGGCGCGGCGCCAGTCGGCCATCTGCGCGCCGGCCTGGCGCAATACCCAGTCGCCGATCGGCACGATGACGCCGGATTCTTCGGCCACCGGAATGAAATCGGCGGGGGTCAGCAGGCCGCGCTGCGGATGCCACCAGCGCAGCAGGGCTTCGAAGCCGCGCACTTCGCCGCTAAGGGTGTCGACCTGCGGCTGATAGAACAGCACGAACTCGTTGCGCGCCAGCGCGCGGCGCAGGTCGGCTTCGACCTGCATGCGTTCGGAATAGGGCGCCTGCATGCCGGATTCCCAGAACAGCAGGCGGCTGCGTCCCTGCGACTTGGCCTGGTACATGGCGATCTCGGCCTGGCGGATGAGGTTGTCGATCATGTCGCCGTCCTCCGGCGCAACGCAGGCGCCGATGCTCACCGAGATATAGATTTCGTGGCCCTTGACGTACACCGGCTTGGACAGCACCTGGATGATCTTGCGGCAGATGTGCTCGACGTCGCCGCGCGACACCAGCGTCGGCAGCAGCACGGCAAACTCGTCGCCACCGAGGCGCGCCAGGGTGTCGCCTTCACGCAGGCACTGGCGCAGCCGCGCGCCGACGGCGAGCAGCAGTTCGTCGCCGATGGTGTGGCCGAGCGAATCGTTGATCACCTTGAAGTGGTCGAGGTCGAGGCTCAACACCGCCAGCGGTTGCTGGGTGCGCTTGGCCTGCGCCAGCATGAGGCCGAGGTGGTCGCGGAACAGCGCGCGGTTGGGCAGCCCGGTGAGCAGGTCGTGATAAGCCTGATAGTGCACCGTCTCCTCGGCCTGCTTGCGCTCGGTGACGTCCTTGGCGACGCCGTAGCTGCCGATGAAGCGCTGCTCGAATGGCCCGGCTTCCTCGTCGTACATGCCGGTGGCGGTCAGTTCGACCGCCTTGCAGCGGCCGTTCATCAGGCGCGGGCGGCGTATCCCGGGATTGCACTTGAGGCGGATCTCGATGTTGCGCGCGCTGCGGTCGCCGGCACGACGCTCGTTGAATACGTGTTCGGCGCGGGCGATGTCGTCCTCGTGGATCACCATGCCGTAATGCTGGCCGACCAGGTCTTCGCGGCGGTAACCGAGCAAGCTCTCGACGCGGTCGTTGACGAAGGTGAAACGGCCGTCGCAATCCAGGGTGTAGATGAAATCCGGCGAGCTGTTGACCAGAAAGCGGTGCCACTTTTCCGACTGCTGCAGGCGCTGCAGGATGTGGTTGTTTTCCTTTTCCAGCCGCCGTTGCGTCAGCGTGTTGTCGATGCGGCGCAGCAGTTCTTCCGGCTCGTAGGGCTTGCGCACGAAGTCGGCGGCGCCGCCGCGCAACGCACGGATCGCGGCGTCGATGGTGCTGTCGCCAGATACCACGATCACCGGCGTCTCGACGCCGCGGTCGGCGACGAAGCGCAGCACCTCATTGCCGTTGAGGTCCGGCATGCCGAGGTCGAGCAGGATCACGTCGAACTGCTGTTTGCCGATGGCGATCAGGGCCTCGCAGCCGCCATTGGCCGCCACCACCTCGTAATCGCGGGTAATCAGCAGGCGGCTGAGGCCTTCCAGAATCAAGGGTTCGTCGTCGGCCACCAGGATGCGCGGGCGCACCGGAAAGCTGCTGACCGAACCGTGTTGCGGGGATGCATCGATAAGATCGTCTGACACGGGGTTCTCCTCGGACTTGGGTTACATCGACCCGTAGCGTGTTGTTGTGAGCGGTGCCTGGCCGTTTTGCGCGGTAGGCAGGTGAATCAGAAAATGGGTACCCTGCGGCGTACTGCTGCAGCTGAGGCGGCCGTTCATGCGATCGACCAGTCCGCGGCTGATGGCCAGGCCCAGCCCGGCATGGTCGCCGCCCTTCTCGCTGACCACCGGTTCGAACAGATGGGACGCCACCGCAGCCGGCAAACCGGGCCCGGTATCGGCCACTTCGATTTCGATCTGGCGCTGGCCGTCCGTATCGACCAGCCGCGTGGTGAATTTGAGATGGCCGCCCGCCTGCATCGCCTCGACCGCATTCTTGGCGAGATTGAACAGCACCTGCTTCAACAGGTCTTTTTGCAGCGGCAGCGGCGGCACGTCGGGATTGAGGTCGATCTGCACGCTGACCTTGTTGGGGGTGAACAGGGTGCCGAGCGCCATCCGCACCAGTTCGGACACCACGCTGTTGACCGACACCAGTTCGAGCGCCGCCGCAGGCGCGGCGGCTTCTTCGGCCACGGCGATGCCGCGCACGATGCGCGCCACCCGTTCGATTTCGTCGCCGATGATGCCGAGGTCGCGCTGCACCGCCGAATCCGCGCCCAGGCGGTCGGACAGCAGATTGACGTAATTGCGCATGATGGTGAGCGGGTTGGCCACTTCATGAATGGCGCGGCGTACCCGGTCACGCGGGATGTCGTCGCCCGGCGCGGCCTGTGTTGCCGTCGCGGGCGCGGGCTGCGGCAGCGCGGGCGACATCAAGGCCTCGGCGCATTCAGCCAGGGCGAACCGCCACAGCGGCGATGCGCCTTGGCCGGGCAGCGCATCGCCCGCGACCAGCACCGCCCTGCGCCCATCGTCAAGCAACAGCGGCTGGCAGAGAAGATGCGATACGCCGAGCAGGCGGGCGATCTGCTCATCGACCAGGGCGGCGTCCGCTTCGCTGCAATCGAACTGCTGGGGCGCATTGCGCGCCAGCGCGCGCGCCAGCGCCGAATGGCCGTCGTCGGGGGGGATCGCCAAGGCGCCCAATCCGGCGGCGGCCGGAATCAGCGCGCTCAGGCGCAGGGTGCCGTCGGCGGCAGGCGCAAACAGGCAAGTGCGCTCGATGCCGAACAATGCACGCAAGGCGTCCTGCAACAGGACAAACACCTGGCCGCCGCCCACCGCATGCCGGAAATAGCCGTGCAGTGCCGACTGCGCCGCCTGCCCGGCATAGAGGCGGGCGAGGCGGTCGAATCCCGTGTCATTCGTCTGCGCCGCCGCATCGGCGAGCCCGAAACGCAGCGCCAGCTGGCGTATCTGCGCCTGACTGTCGGCCAGCAGCTGGGCGGCTTCGCCCGCGCCCATCTGCAGGGCGGCGAGCGCGGCGCGCACGTCCACGCTGTCCACTGCGTCGGCGCGGGTCGTCAGCTGGAAGGCCAGCTGGACGAGGCGCACCAGGGGATGCGCCGCGCGCCCGCGCGCCAGCGGCTCGGCGTGATAACGCACCGCGTCGGCCAGCCAGCCGTCGGGATCGAGCCCAATCAGCCAGTCGGCGGCCTGTGCCGAAGCAATGGGGACGCTGTCGAGATAATCCGCCAGATTGTGGGCGAGGCCCGCGGTCCAGGCAGCTTCGCCGTCCGCCCCGCTGGAACGCACCGCCAGCGCCTGCGCCAGATGCGCCACCCCGACCGACTGCCGCCAGTGCGCGACATAAGCCGTCTGCGCCGCGCCCGCCGCGACCGGCGCCGCCAGCAGCAGCGCGCGCAACAGATCCAGCCGGTCGAAACTGAAATTGTCGGGCAGCAGACGTAGACGCAGCGCCAGCACGGGATCGCAGCGCACGCAGGCAGCGAACTCCGCTCGCGCGGCCTCGCCTCGCACCAGGTGCTCCAGCGCTTCCGCCACCACACCGGGGGCACAGAGAGCGCTCGTTAGCTCCGATATCTTTAGTAAATTATTCGGAAGTTCTCGCATCTCATTGCTATATATAATGAACTCTGCTACACCGTCAATCTGGGGCTTGAAATAGTTGGGCCATAGTCATGAACTGTTGTTTTCAAGTTTCAGTCAACATGTCCGTACTGCGTACATGCTGCTACATTTCCATTGCCCTTCGTTGAAGCAAATGCACATGAAAGCTGTTCTATCCGGATTGATCATGTTGTGCGTCCACACCGGCGCTGCCGCGCTCGATGACCGCGCCACCCTGCCATTGCGCGACCCGCTCGGCACGCCGGCATCCGCGCTGCAATCGAGGCCCGACGCAGCGTCGCTGCCGGAGCTCAGCGCACAATCGGTGCTGGTGTTCGACCAGGCCAGCGGACAGCCGCTGCTGGCGAAAAACCCGGCCATGCAGACACCGATCGCTTCGATCACCAAGCTGATGACCGCCATGCTGGTGGTGGACGCCGCGCAGCCGCTGGACGAGCGCATCGCCATCACTGCGGCAGACCGCGACACCCTCAAGGGCACCGGTTCGCGCCTGGCCATCGGCGCCAGCTACACGCGCGGGCAGCTGCTGCACCTGGCCCTGATCGCCTCCGACAACCGCGCCGCGCATGCGCTGGCGCGCAACCACCCGGGCGGCCTGGATCGCTTCGTCGCCACCATGAACCGGATGGCGCGCGCGCTGGAGATGCGCGACACGGTGTACGTCGAGCCCACCGGGCTGTCGAGCGGCAACCGCTCGACCGCGCTGGACCTGGCCAAGCTCGCCGATTACGCATACCAGAATTACCCCGAAATCCGCCACATCAGCACGACCGGCCACTACACCCTGGGCACCCAGCGCGTGGTGCTGAAGAAAAAGCACCAGAAGGCGCGCGTGCTGTACCGCCCGGTCGCGTTCAACAACACCAATCGCTTCACCCGTGCGGACGACTGGCACATCGGCCTGTCCAAAACCGGCTTCATCAACGAAGCCGGCCACTGTCTGGTGATGCAGGCGCAGGTCGCCAACCGCGATGTCATCATCGTGCTGCTCGACGCGCAGGGCACCAGCCGCCGCGCCGGCGACGCCGCCCGCATCAAGGCCTGGCTGGAATCCGGCCCGACGCATCACGTCGACAACCGCTACACCCCCGCCTCGCGCACCTGACCCACCCGCGCAGGCGGACTTGCCGCCCGCCTGCGCTTCGCCCCATGTCCGCCGAACTCGCGCAGCAGCTGCTGCTGAAAACGCTGCTTCCCCTGTCGCTGCTGATCGCCGCGGGCGGCATCTGGCCGCGCTGGCAGGCCGGCATTTCCATCGTCAGCCTGCGCGGCGAGATCAACCGGCTGGTGCTGAATTTTTTTGCGCCCATGCTGTTTTTCGCGGCCGGCGCGTCCGCCACCGTCGATCTGGGGTTGCTGCAGGTACCTTTGCTATTGGGGGCAGCCACACTGTTCGGGCTGGGACTGGCGGCGCTGGCGCTGTTTGCCACGCCGCTCGGGCACGGTCTGTCGCGCCCGGCGCGGGGCGCCATCATGCTGGCATCCGGCTTCGGCAACGTGCTGTTCTTCGGCTACCCCTTTCTTTCCACGGTATTCGGCGAGCCCGGCATGCGCTACCCCTTCTTCGCCGACATGCTCTCCACCACCCCGCTGGTGTGGTCGCTCGGCGTGTGGATCGCCTTCCGCTGCGGCAAACACACCGAGCATGCCTCCTTCCTGAAAATGTGGCTGACGCTGCCGCCGGTGTGGGGCTTCGCCGCCGGGCTGGCGGTCAATCTGTCCGGCCTGTCGCTGGCGCCGCTGATCGAGGCCGCACGCTGGGCCGGCAGCCCGACCATTCCGCTGATGCTGTTCGTGCTGGGGCTGACCATACCGTGGCACGACCTGCGCCCGCAAAAAGCCGTCTTTGTCGCGCTCGCCATCAAACTGGCGCTGATGCCGCTGCTGGCGCTGGGGCTGGGGCTGGCGCTGGCCGGGCCGGGCAAGCTGTCCGAGCCCGCCCAGGCCGGGATACTGGAAGCGGCCATGCCGACCATGGTGATGGTGATTGCGCTGGCCGACCGCTTCGGCCTCGATACCCGGCTGGCGGGGCTCATTATGGGCTGGTCAACGCTGGCGGGATTGGCTACGCTGCCATTCTGGCTGGTCGTGGTGAAAGGGGTGGCGTCATGAAAATCGGATTCATCGGCAGCGGCATCATGGGTCGCCCGATGGCGGAAAACCTGCTGCGCGCCGGGCATCAACTGACCGTGTACGGCCGCCGCTTCGACCGTCTCGAGCCCATCCTGGTGATGGGCGCCCTCGGCAAGGGCACGCCGATGGAGGTCGCCGCCGAAACCGACCTCACTTTCACCGTCGTCTCCGACACCACCGACGTGGAGCAGATCATCCTCGGCGACCGCGGCCTCATCCATGGCGCCAAACCCGGGCACATCGTCGTCGACATGAGCACGGTGGCGCCGTCCGCCACCCGCCGCATCGCTGCCGCGCTCGGCGAGCACGGCGTGCACATGCTCGATGCCCCGGTGTCCGGCGGCGAAACCGGCGCCCGCGAAGGCACGCTGTCGATCATGGTCGGCGGCGACGCGCCCATTTTCGAGAAAGTGCGCCCGCTGTTCGATGTGCTCGGCAAGAACGTCGTCCACGTCGGCGGCCACGGTGCCGGCCAGGTCGTCAAATGCTGCAACCAGATCGTCGTCGGTCTCACCTTCGAGGGCGTCGCCGAGGCGATTCTGCTGGCGCGGCGCAACGGCGTCGATGCGGTGAAGATGCGCGAGGCGCTGCTGGGCGGTTTCGCCGGCAGCCGCATCCTCGACGTCCACGGCCAGCGCATGCTCGACGCCAACTACAAGCCCGGGTTCAAGGTGAAGCTGCACCACAAGGACATGGCCATCGTCATGGACAACGCGCAGGAAACCGCCACGCCGCTGCCCGGCGCCGCGCTGATCGCGCAGCAGATGAACGCGCTGATGGGCGCCGGCGACAGCGAGCTCGATTCCTCGGCGATCATGCGTGCGCTCGAACGCCTGGTCGGCGGCAACAACGGCAAGTGAGCGCGAAACGGCGCAGCGTCTTCCTCATCTGCGCCGCCTTCAGCACGGGCGCGCGCCGATCCCGCATCGTCCAGGCATCGGCAGCGGCCGGCTTCCCGGCGTTCAGCTCAGGCAGCGCAGCGCGTCCACATCGTTGAAGACGATCTGATCGTCGTGCACGTCGATCAGATGCTTGCCGCGCAGCTTGGCCAGAACCCGTGACAGGGTTTCCGGCTGGATGCCCAGGCGCGATGCGATGACGTGTTTGGGCACCGTCAGCCGCACGCTGGGCGGCGCGGCGCCCTCCGGCAACTGCTGCAGCAGGTAGCCGATCACCCGCTGGGCACCGCTTTGCAGGGTCAGGTTGTCTATCTCGTTGACCAGCCCGTGTATACGCTGGCTCATGGTCGACATGAGCCGCACGCACAGATCCGCGTTGCTGCGCAGCAGCCCGAGAAAGTGCTTGTTGTCCAGTTCGACCAGCCGCGTCGGCTCGAGCACGCGGGCATAGACGGGGTAGCGGCCGCCCATGAACATCGCCGCTTCGGCAAAGTAATGCCCGGGGCGGACCAGGTCCATCACCTTCTCCTCGCCGCTCGGCGCAATGCGGCACAGCTTGACGGTTCCCGACAGGACAAAGAAAAAATGTGTGGCCGGATCGCCTTGATCGAACAGGCATTCGTTCTGCATCAATGTCAAGACACTGACGTGCGCCAAAACCTCCTCGAACTCCTGGTGCGATAACGCAGCCAGCAGATAGCCTTCCTTTAGGAGCTTAATATCCGCAGAATCCATGCTGCAAGAATAGCATTACGCTGCAAGGCCCGGTTGACTTAAATCAAGGCGCGCCGACGGCCCCGGCGGGAACATGGGCCATGTTTCGATCGTGGCTGCGACTGCGCGGCCCGATCCCCCGGCAACGATGCGGCGCCCCCGTTCATAACCGCAACAAGCAATTGGACACTCTGATTACACAGCGTTATCCGGGCTTTATCCGGGCCGTGCTTCTCGGCCTGCTGCTGCTGTTGAGTGCGATGCCTGGCGCCCGCGCGGATATCGGCGCGGCGCTGCCCCAGCTGCGTGCCCTGTTTCCGGCTGCCGATCGCGTCGGCGAATCCGAGGGCGAGCCTCCTGCCAACGCTGTTTATGCCAACGGGGAACTGATCGGCTACGCCTTCCTTACCGCGGACATGGTGCGCATTCCCGCCTATTCGGGGAGCCCGATCGACATTCTCGTCGGCATCGGCACCGATGGGCGCATCGCGGGGGCGCGCATCGTCCGGCATGAAGAGCCGATTCTCGCTGCCGGCATCAGCGAGGCGCGTCTGGCGGAGTTTGTCGGCCAGTACCGGGGCAAGCCGGCGACCGGCCGCATTGTCGTCGGCGCAGCGCGTGAAGGCTATGCCACGGTCGACGCCATCTCCGGCGCCACGATTTCGGTCATGGTCATCAACGCCACCATCACCCGCGCCGTCAGGATGGTGGCTGAATCGCGCGGAATCCGTCCGCCCGAGGCCGAGGCCGAGGCGCCGCCCGCTTCCGTCACACCACCGGCAACGATGCCGCCACCGATACCGTCCCCGCGCAGCGCAGCGGCCCCGCTGGCCAACGCGCCTGCAACGGCCCGACCGGCTGGCGCGCCCCCCACCCCGCCAGCCCTGGCGAAGGCCCCTGCCGAATCCCGCAGCAGTCCGTCTCGCCTCGCAACGCTCCCCGATGACGATGAGCCGATGTGGCGCACGCTCTGGCAGCAGCGCAAAGTAGAGATTGCGCTGCTCGTGCTGGGGCTGTTTCTGCTCACCTGCATCCTGCTGTTCCAGGACTATCTGGCGCGTCGCCCCTCCCTGCTTCGCCGAATCCGCCTCGGCTTCCTGGCCTACACCCTGTTCTTCATTGGCTGGTATGCGCTGGGCCAGCTTTCCATCATCAACGTGCTGACCTTCCTGCAGGCGGTCACCAAGCAGTTCAGCTGGGATACCTTTCTCATCGATCCCATGCTGTTCATCCTGTGGTCCTTCGTGGC
>NZ_JANJXQ010000201.1 GCF_024708915.1 Thiobacillus sp. | reverse complement strand
TTCCGCGGGGGTAAGTCAGAACAGCTACCGTGGTTTGGTCAGAGTAGGTGCTAACGCTGAAAATGCAAGAAACTTCTCGCAGTGCGACAGCCTATTGCTGGGCGATAAGTGTGGCGCTCATACTTTCCCTTATATGGAAGTCAACAACGAATCGGCTATTGTTGAACACGAAGCCACTACCTCCAAGATATCCGAAGATCAGATTTTCTATTGTAACCAACGGGGTATCTCTACTGAAGATGCCGTTGGGTTGATTGTAAACGGTTACGCCAAGGAAGTGGTCGATAAATTACCAATGGAATTCGCGGTGGAAGCGCAGAAGCTGCTTGCGGTGAGCCTGGAAGGCGCAGTGGGATAAGCGACAAGGAGAACGTCATGCTGGAAATTCGCAATTTGCACGTGTCCATCGGCGACAAGCCCATCCTCGCCGGCATCGACCTCGCGGTGCGCGCAGGCGAAGTGCACGCCATCATGGGCCCCAACGGTTCCGGCAAGAGCACGCTCGCCCAGGTGCTGGCCGGGCGCGAGGGCTACACCGTGACCGCGGGCAGCGTGCGCTACCTGGAGCAGGACCTGCTGGCGATGGCAGCGGAACAGCGCGCCCGCGCCGGGGTGTTCCTCGCCTTTCAGTATCCGCTGGAGATCCCCGGGGTGGCCAACGTGCAGTTGCTGCGCACCGCGCTCAACAGCGTGCGGCTGCAGCGCGGCGAACCCGAGCTCGACGCGATGGACTTTCTCGATACGGTGAAAAGCAGGCTGGCGCTGCTCGGCATGGACGAAAGCCTGCTTTATCGCGCGGTCAACGAGGGCTTCTCGGGCGGCGAGAAAAAACGCAACGAAATCCTGCAGATGGCGGTGCTGGAACCGCGCCTGGCCATACTCGACGAGACCGATTCCGGGCTCGACATCGATGCCCTGAAGACCGTGGCGAACGGCGTGAACGCCTTGAAGAGCCCGGCGCGCGCAGTCATCCTGGTCACCCACTACCAGCGCCTGCTGAACTACATCGTGCCCGACCGCGTGCACGTGCTGGCGGGCGGACGCATCGTGCGCTCCGGCGACGCCAGCCTGGCGCTGGAGCTGGAAAATCGCGGCTATGGCTGGGTGATCCCCGAAGCGCAGGCGGAGGCGCGGCCATGAATACGCAGACTGCCAGCCGCTACCGGCACGCGCTCGACGCCATCGCTGCGTCGGCCGATCGTCTCGCTTCGCGCCGCCAGGCGCTGGAGCGCTTTCTTGCGAGCGGGCTGCCGACCGCGCGTGAAGAGGACTGGAAATACACCTCGCTCGCCTATCTCGAACAGACCGAATGGCATGCCCCGGGGCATGTGCCGGAAACCGTTGCGAGCGAGGATTATCCGGGAACGCTGTTGCGATTCGGCAATGGCCGGCTGGTCGATGCCGATCCGCGCGTGGTCCAGGCGCACAGCCTTGCCGCGCACGCCGACGCTGCGCCCGTGAGCCGATACCTCGGCCAGCTTGCCGGCAGGGTATCGAGCGGCACGGCGCTGGCCCGGATCAACAGCGCGCTGTGGCAGGACGGACTGTTCCTGCACGTTCCCGCCCGCAGCACGCTGCCGCCGCTGTTCGTGGTGCACAGCGCCAGCGAGGCCGACGCCATGCTGCACGTGCGCAACCTCGTGGTGCTGGAAGCCGGCGCCGAGGCGGTGCTGGTGGAGCATTACCGGGGCAGCTCCGGCCTCCCCTACTGGAACAACCCGGTCAGCGAGATCGTGCTGGGCGAGGGCGCGCGGCTGACCCACCTG
This sequence comes from Thiobacillus sp., assembly GCF_024708915.1. Next base: position 21,275 of record NZ_JANJXQ010000201.1, on the reverse strand, counting down.
AAGCTGACCGAGGAAAGCGCGGCCGCTACCCATACCGGCCTGGTCGCGGTGCGGCAGGCGCGCGACAGCCGCTACCATGCCCTGTCGATCAGCCTCGGCGGCCGCCTGGCGCGCCACGACACCTGGGTGAGCTTGGATGAACCCGGCGCCGAATGCCAGCTCGACGGCCTTTTCATCGCCGATGCGCGGCGCCACATCGACCAGCATCTGCATGTCGAACACGCCGCGCCGCACACCGCCAGCCGCCAGACCTGGCGCGGCATCGCCGCGGGGCGCGGGCGCGGCATCTTCGATGCGCGCGTGGTGGTGCAGCCGGGCGCGCAAAAGACCGACGCACAGCAATCCAGCCGCAATCTGCTGCTCTCGCCGCACGCCGAAATCGACGTCAAGCCGCAACTGGAAATCCATGCCGACGACGTCAAGTGCGCACATGGCGCGACCGTGGGCCAGCTCGACGAAGCGCAGCTGTTCTTTCTGCGCAGTCGCGGCATCGCCGCCGATACGGCGCGCGCAATGCTGCTGCGCGGGTTCGTCGCGGAAGCGCTGACGCTTGCGGAGCGCTGCGGCCTCGCCGGCTGGCTGGAGCCGCATCTGGCAGCCGCGCTGCCGCTACCGGAAAAGGAGCACACAGCATGACGGCCGATCAGCGCAGCCTCTACGAAGAGGTCATTCTGGAACACAACCGCCATCCGCGGCACTACCCCAGGAATCCGCGCGGCAGCACCCACCATGCGCACGGCTTCAACCCGCTGTGCAACGACGAGGTCCAGGTGCATCTGAAAGTGGCGGACGGCACGATCCAGGACATCGGTTTCGAGGGCGCCGGCTGCGCCATCTGCATGGCCTCCGCCTCGCTGATGGCCGAAGCGGTCATGGGCCAACCGCTGGATGAAGCGCAAACCCTGTTCCGCCGGGTGCATCGCATGCTGGCGGAGAACGGCCCGGCGGAAGGCGTGGGGAAGCTGCGCGTGCTGGAAGGCGTGCATGCGTTTCCCATGCGCGTGAAATGCGCGACGCTGCCCTGGCATACCCTGCAGGCCGCGCTCGAACAACGGACGGAAACGGTGTGTACCGAAGGCCCCTCCCCGTTCTGCCCGCAACCTTCCTTGCCCTCGCCGCAGCCATGACCGCCCCGGCGCGCCTGGCCGCGGAAGGCCCCGATCAAACCGGACTGCGCGAACGCGTGATCGCCGCCCTGCGCACGATTTACGATCCCGAACTGCCGGTCAATATCTACGACCTGGGCCTGATCTACGCGCTCGACCTCGACGCCGGCGGCCGCGTCGACCTCCGCATGACGCTCACCGCTCCCGGCTGCCCGGTGGCGCAGAGCTTTCCCGCGCAGGTCGAAAAAACTGTCAGGGCGGTAGCGGGCGTCAGCGATGCGCACGTCGAAATCGTCTGGGACCCGCCGTGGGAACCAGGCCGCATGACTGAGGCTGCGCGCCTGCAGCTGGGGCTGGTGTGATGGCCGACTGGGTGAAAGTGGCGCGCATCGAAGCGCTGCCGCCGGGCAGCCGCCGCGTCGTCGATGTCGACGGCGTGGCCGTGGCGGTGTTCAACCTCGATGGCGAGTATTGCGCGATCGAGGACACCTGCACCCACGATGGCGGCGAACTCGCCAGCGGCGAAGTCCGGGGCGACGAGATCGTCTGCCCGCGCCATGGCGCCCGCTTCAACCTGCGCACCGGCGCAGTCGCCGCTCCGCCGGCCTATTGTGCAGTGGCCACCTTTCCGCTCAGGATCGTGGCGGGCTGGGTGGAAGTGCGCGACGACCGCTGGGACTGAGCTTGGCGCCGCCCGTGCAGCGGGCGTATCGGCCCCCGATCCTTACAGGCCGATGAGCTGGGCATGCAGCCCCTGCTCCTGGATGCTGTGGAGAAGACTGGAAGCCCGGGTGGACTCCGAATCGTAGACCACCATGATCATGTGGGATTGTTCCGGATTGTGACCCACCGAAACCACGCCGGCGTCCCGGCGGATTCCCTCTTCGAGGCTGTGCAAGCTGTCCTCGTCGAGAGCTTCGTCGATGTGTACAAGCACTTCATTGAGTCTGGTGTCCATCATGGCCTCCTCGACGCGCCTGGCATGACAGCTGCCAATGGAGTTGTTTGCGCGTCTTGCTTCTACCATTCTAGTCAACTGCGCAGGTGGGGGGGGCTGCCAGCCGCATCGCGCTTGGGCCAGCGGGAATGGATAGACCGTCTTCAATTTTGCGCCTTCGAGCAGCGCCTGCGAACCTCAAGCAGCAAGTCGCAAAGATATCGCAATCCCATGTTTTACTTGTAACTTGTAACTTGTGTCTATTCCGGGCGCAGCGTCACATGGCGAAGATCAGCGCCAGGCCGGCGGTTGCGATGCCCGCTCCCGCCACCTGCACCGTGCGGCGGCCGGCCAGACTGCCGGCGATCCCCACGCCATGCAGGAAAACCGTGGCCAGCACGAAGCCCAGGGCATACGACACAGGCAACGCCGCCTGCGGCATTTCCAGCCCGTGGGCGTAGCCGTGGAACAGCGCGAAAACGGCGGCGGCCGCCATGCCGGCCGGCACCGCCCAGCGGCGCCGCGTGGCGATCAGCAGACCCAGCACCAGCACCGACAGGGCGATGGCGGTTTCGGCCTGCGGCAGTTCTCCGCCCGTCCAGGCCAGCGCGCCGCCCAGCCCCATCGCAGCGACGAAGGCCGCGGGCACGGCCCACAACGCCCGCCCGCCCTGCTGCGCCGCCCACAGGCCGACCGCGATCATGGCGAGCAGGTGATCCAGCCCCAGCAAGGGGTGGGTCAGTCCGCCGGTAAATCCAGCGAGCGTCTGGCTTCCGGTGTGCGCAGACGCGCCGCCCGCAAACAGGCAGAGAGTAGTCAGCACGATCAGGCGCGCAAGTTTCATCGGCTTCATTGCGTGTTCTCCATTTTCAATCGGCATTACTTTATTTTTACCTGCACCAGTTCCTCGCCATCCGGGTCGGTCACGTGCACGGCGCAGGCGATGCAGGGGTCGAAGGAATGGATGGTGCGCAGGATCTCGAGCGGCTGTTTCGGGTCGTGCATCGCGTGATTGTGCTGCAGCGCCGCTTCGTAGGCGCCCGGCTGGCCTTGCGCGTCGCGCGGGCCGGCGTTCCAGGTGCTCGGCACTACGGCCTGGTAGTTGCTGATCCTGGCGTCGTCGACAACGATCCAGTGCGATAGGCCGCCGCGCGGGGCCTCCATCAGGCCGACGCCCTGCATGTGCTTCGGCCAGGTCGACGGCTCCCAGTATTGCGCGTTGAAGGTGCGCACGTCGCCGGCCTTGATGTTGGCCATCAACTGGTCGAACCAGCCCTGCATGGCGTCGGCCAGGATCTTCGATTCCAGCGTGCGCGCAGCGGTACGGCCGAGGGTGGAATACAGCGCGTCGACCGGCAGGTCGAGGGTCTTCAAGGTCATGTCCACCAGTTCCCTGGCCTGGGCATTGCCGCTGGCATACAGCATCAGCACGCGGGCGAGCGGGCCGACTTCCATGGACTTGCCCCGCCAGCGCGGCGACTTCATCCAGGAATATTTCTGCTCGACATCGAGGTGTGCGTAAGGCGGCTTCGGCCCGGTGTAGCTGAGTTCGGTCTCGCCCTTGAACGGATGCAGGCCCTGTGCGTCGCCCTGGCTGTACTTGTACCAGGAATGGCTGACGAATTCCTGGATCTCGTTGTCCGCATCCAGATCGATCGGGTGAATCCTGGTCAGGTCGCGGTCGAGGATGACGCCGCGCGGGATGAGATAGGAATCCGGATTCCAGAAGTTTTCCGACGGCAGATCGCCGAACGACAGGAAGTTGCCCAGCCCTTCGCCGCGCCCTGCCCAGTCCTTGTAGAAACCGGCAATGGCGAGCGTGTCCGGTACGTAGACCTGGTCGACGAAATCGCGCATCTGGCGGATGACATTCTGCACCGTCTGCAGGCCCACCATGTTGAGCGCGGTCGCATCCTGGCCGCCGCCGCTGGTATGCACCGAAATAGCCGAGGGTACGCCGCCCACCACGAGGTTGGGATGCGGATTCTTGCCGCCGAAGATGGCGTGCAGCTTGACCACGTCGCGCTGCCAGGCGAGCGCGTCGAGGTAGTGCGCCACCGCCATCAGGTTGGCTTCCGGCGGCAGCTTGTAGGCGGGATGGCCCCAGTAGGCGTTGGCGAAAATGCCGAGCTGGCCCTGTTCGACGAAGGTCTTCACCTTCTTCTGCACCTCGGCGAAATAGCCGGGCGAGGATCGGGGATAGCCGGACAGGCTCTGCGCCAGCACCGAGGTGGCCTTGGGGTCGGCCTTCAGCGCCGACACCACGTCGACCCAGTCGAGCGCGTGCAGGTGATAGAAGTGCATCACGTGGTCGTGCACATGTTGCGCGGCGATCATCAGGTTGCGGATCAGTTCGGCGTTCCGCGGAATGCGGTAGCCCGGGATGGCGCGATGCAGCGCGTCCTCCACCGAACGCACCGAGGCGATGCCGTGCACCAGGGTGCAGACGCCGCAGATGCGCTGGGCGAAGGCCCAGGCGTCGCGCGGGTCGCGGCCTCGAAGAATGATCTCGATCCCGCGCACCATGGTGCCGGCGGAATAGGCGCGGACGATCCTGCCGTCGGCATCGGTTTCCGCCTCGATGCGCAGGTGGCCCTCGATGCGGGTGATGGGGTCGACGACGATGCGCTGTGCTGTGCTCATGGGGTCAGGTTCCTTCCGGGTTATGGCGCCATTCCCGGATCAGCTCGCGAATGGCCGCACACGCAGGTGGAATGGCGGCGGCGACGGCAGGCGTGGGGCGCTCGCCCCAGTCGACGACCGCGGGCTGGATCGCCAGCATCGCCCGCCTGTCCGGCCAGTGCCCGGCCAGCAGCGCGATGGCGCGCAGATCGGTCAGCCCGACTTCGTGCACCGAGGCCTTGCGATCGCTCATCAGGAATGCGTCCATCTCCTCCCCTCTCAGCAATGCCCACTCACCCGGCCTGGCTTTGATGTTGGCGGCATCGACGACGATCAGCGCGTCGGTTTCCTCGATCGGCCCTGCCAGGGTAAAAGAAAGGGTTCCGCCGTCGAGCAGGGTCACATCCGGCAGGTGCGCCAGCTCGGGTTCGAGTGCCTGCAGTACATGCACCCCCACGCCCTCGTCGGTGAGCAGGGTATTGCCGATGCCGAGCACGAGCGTTTTCATGAAATGAATCTAACAGCAGCTTTTGCCAATAACAACCGGGCATTTCACTCAAATGTCTGGTTGTTCACCCCCGTTTCTTAAATATTCATGTCCAGGTGCGGGGTGGGCCAATCGCTCTTATACTGGCCTGAATGTGGTTTCGGATTGCCGCCCATGTGCCTTGCCATTCCCATGCAGATCGAATCGATCGAAGGCTTTAGCGCCCGCTGTCAGGCCAAGGGCGTGTGGCGCGACGTCAGCCTGTTCATGATGCAGGACGAACCGCCCGCAGTCGGCGACTTCGTCATGGTGCACGTCGGCTACGCCATCCAGACAATCGCCGAGGCCGATGCCCGCACCACCTGGGAACTGCTGGACCGGATTCTGGAGGAAAGCGGTGCATGAGCTCGCCGTTGCCCAGGCGCTGGTCGAGCAGGTGGACGCCGTGATCGGTCAGCATCAGGCGAGCAGTGCCACCTCTATCCGCGTGCGCATCGGCCCGCTCGCCGGCGTGGTGCCCGAACTCCTTGCCAGCGCGTTTCCGCTCGCCGCCGCCGGCCGCCGCATGCAACACGCCGCACTAGAATTCATCCACGCGCCGATCCGGGTGCGCTGCCAGACCTGCGGCACCGAAACCGAGGCCGCGATGAATCGCCTCGTCTGCGGCGTCTGCGACGACTGGCACACCCAGATCATTTCCGGTGATGAACTCCTGCTGGAAAGCGTCGAGCTGGTAACGGATACCCCTCACCCTTCACCCCTTACCCCTCACCCACAAAATGTGTGACACCTGCGGCTGCAACCTCACCCCCGGCAACCGGCACCTCGCGTTCAAACCCGTCGCCAAGGGGGCGACGGCTGTTTCGGTGCTGAAGGGCCTGTTACAGAAGAACGACGACCAGGCGGGCCATAACCGCGATCACTTCGACCGCCGCGGCATCCTCGCGATCAACCTGATGTCCTCGCCCGGCTCCGGCAAGACCGCGCTGCTCGAAGCCACGCTCGCCGCGCTGAAGGACGAATTCACCTGTGCCGTGATCGAGGGCGACCTCGAAACCGAGAACGACGCCCTTCGCATCCGTGCCCAGGGCGTGCAGGCGCACCAGATCGTCACCGGCACCGCCTGCCACCTCGACGCGCATCTGGTGCACGACGCGCTGCACCAGATGAATCTCGACGGCGTCGATATCCTGTTCATCGAGAACGTCGGCAACCTCGTCTGCCCGGCGAGCTTCGACCTTGGCCAGCATCTCAACGTCACCCTGCTCTCGACCACCGAGGGCGACGACAAGCCGGCCAAGTACCCGGTGATGTTCCGTGCCGCCGACGCCATGCTGCTGACCAAGACCGACCTGTTGGCCGTGCTCGACGACTTCGACCCGGACAAGGCGGAAGCGCACCTGCGCAACCTGGCCAACCCGGCGCCGGTGATGCGGCTATCGGCGCGCAAGGATCTGGGCATGGATGTGTGGCTCACGTGGCTGCGCGAGCAACTCGGCGCCCAGCGCGCCCGTGTGGCGATCGGCCAGTCGCGCCGTCCCGCGATCCAGAGCGACGGCATGAAATATCACAGCGTGACCGCCTGATGAACGAGGCCCGCGCCTGGCTGGAAAAACTCCACGCCCTCGACTTCGACCGCAGGGTCAAGATCATGAACGTGTGCGGCGGGCACGAGCGCTCGATCACCCACGCCGGCCTGCGCGGCGCGCTGCCGGAATGGATCGAGCTCGTGCCCGGCCCCGGCTGCCCGGTCTGCGTGTGCCCCGAGGAAGACGTCTACCAGGCCATCCAGCTCGCGCTCAAGGACCGTGTCATCCTGCTCGCCTACGGCGACATGCTGCGGGTGCCGGTCAACGTGAAGAAGGGCGAGGTGCGTACGCTCGCCGAGGCGCAGGCCGCCGGCGCCGACGTGCGGCCGATCGCCAGCCCGCTCGATGCGAGGAAGATCGCGCTGGACAATCCCGGCCGCCCGGTGGTGTTCTTCGCCGCCGGCTTCGAGACGACCACGGCACCGACTGCGGCGATGCTCGCAGAGGGCGTGCCGGACAATCTCGCCATCCTGCTGTCCGGCCGACTGACCTGGCCGGCGGTGGCGATGCTGCTCGATAGCGACACGCCCGGCTTCGACGCACTGGTCGCGCCCGGCCACGTCTCGGCCGTGATGGGCCCGGCGGAATGGCGCTTCGTCGTCGACCGCCACGAGATACCCGCCGCCGTCGCCGGCTTTTCGACTGAATCGCTGCTGGCCGCCTTCTATTCGGTGCTGCGCCAGTTGCAGACCGGCGAGCGCTTTCTCGACAACTGCTACCGCGAGGTCGTGCATCCAGAGGGCAACCCGACCGCACAGCGCTTCCTGCGCGCGACGCTCGACGTCGTCGACGCCAACTGGCGCGGCATCGGCGTCATCCCGCAATCGGGCTACGCGCTGAAACCGCAGCTCGCGCAGCACGACGCGCGCACGCTGTTTCCCGACCACAGCGATCCCGAACGCCGGCGCGCCGGTGCGATGCCGCCCGGCTGCGATTGCGCGCAGGTGGTGCTCGGCCGCATCTATCCCAACCAGTGCCGCATCTACGGCCGCGCGTGTACGCCGCGCAATCCCGTCGGGCCCTGCATGGTGTCGGACGAGGGCGCCTGCCGCATCTGGTGGGCGGGCGGCGTGCGCGTGGCCGCCGATGCCTGAACGCGCCGCCCGCTTCATCACCATCGACGGCCGGGTGCAGGGCGTGGGCTTCCGGCCCTTCGTCCATCGTCTGGCGCAGGTCCACGGCATCACCGGCTGGGTGCGCAACGCCGACGGCGCGGTGGAAATCCACGCCGAGGGCGAGCCCGAACGCTTGCGGCAATTCGGCACGGCCCTGCTCGACGAGGCACCGCCGCTGGCGGCGCCCGGCCCGCTCGTCGTCGCGGACTGCGCGTTCGAGGCGGCCGCGGACTTCGTCATCCGCGACAGCGTGGCGACCGACCGGGCCGATGCCCATCTGCCGCCGGACGGCTTCGTTTGCGCCGACTGCCTGGCCGAATTGCACGACCCGGCCGACCGCCGCCATCGCTACCCCTTCATCAACTGCACCCAATGCGGCCCGCGCTACACGCTGATCACCGCGCTGCCCTACGACCGGCCCAACACGGCCATGCGCGATTTCGCGCTGTGTCCGGATTGCCGTGCCGAATACGAAAACCCGCGCGACCGCCGTTTCCACGCCGAACCCATAGCCTGCCCGGTGTGCGGGCCGCATCTGCGCTTCGTCGCCGACGGCGCGTCGCTCGCCGGCGACGAAGCCGCGCTCGCCGCCGCGGTCGCCGCATTGCGCGCCGGCAGGATCGTCGCGCTCAAGGGCGTCGGCGGCTACCACCTGCTGTGCGACGCGCGCAGGGACGCGGCCGTCGCCGCGCTGCGCGCGCGCAAACCGCGCCCGGCCAAGCCACTGGCCGTGATGTTTTATGACATCAAAGCGTTGCAGGCATCTGTTCATGTAACAGAAGAGCTTGCGGCGCGCCTGCAATCGCCCGAACGGCCCATCGTGCTGCTGCCCAGACGGGCGCATGGCGGGCTTGCCGAGGCCATCGCGCCCGGCCTCGCGGAAATCGGCTGCCTCTTGCCCTACTCGCCCCTGCACGCGCTGCTGCTCGCCGACTTCGGCGGGCCGCTGGTGGCGACCTCGGGCAATCTTGCGGGCGAACCCGTGCTGACCGACGCCGCCGAGGCGGAAGCCCGGCTCGCGCACGTCGCCGACGCCTTTCTGCATCACGACCGCCCCATCGTGCGGCCGGCCGACGATCCGGTGTACCGCGTGATCGCCGGCATCCCCCGCCCGCTGCGCCTCGGACGCGGCCTCGCACCGCTGGAACTGGAACTGCCCGCGCCGCTTGCCGAGCCGGTGCTGGCGCTCGGCAGCCACATGAAGAACACCGTGTGTCTTGCCTGGGGCAGGCGCGCCGTCGTCTCGCCGCACATCGGCGAGCTCGACAGTCCGCGCAGCCTCGACACGCTGGCGCAGACCGCGGCGGACCTGCAACGGCTCTACCGGGTCGAGGCGAAGCGCCTCGTCGTCGACCATCACCCCGGTTACGGCTATCGCACGTATGTACGCGACAGCGGGCTGCCCGTGTCCGAGGTCTGGCACCACCCCGCGCACGCCTCGGCGCTGGCCTGGGAATTTCCTGAAGTCGAAGAGTGGATCGTGTTCGCCTGGGACGGCGTCGGCCTCGGCGAAGACGGCACGCTGTGGGGCGGCGAGGCCCTGGTCGGCGCACCCGGCCGCTGGCGGCGCGCCGCCTCGTTCCGTCCGTTCCGCCTGCCCGGCGGCGACCGCGCCGGGCGCGAGCCGTGGCGCGCCGCCGCCGCGCTGCTGTGGGAGGCCGGCCTGGCGGCACCTTTCGCGCCCGAGCCCTTGCGCCAGGCCTGGGCGCAAGGGCTCAACAGCCCGTCCACCTCCTCGGTCGGCCGGCTGTTCGACGCAGCGGCCGCGCTGTGCGGTGTCTGCACGCATGCGCGCTTCGAAGGCGAGGCGCCGATGCGGCTCGAAGCGCTGGCCACCGCCGAAGGCCGCGCCGTAGCCCTGCCGCTGGCGCGCGATGCGCACGGCGTCTGGCGCAGCGACTGGGCGCCGCTGCTGCCGGTGCTGAACAACGCCGGCAGCACACCGGCCGCGCGCGCGGCGGACGTTCATCTCAGCCTGGCGCAGGCGCTCGTCGATCAGGCGACGCGCCTGCGCGAGGAAACCGGCATCGCCCACGTCGGCCTCAGCGGCGGCGTGTTCCAGAACCGCCTCCTGGCCGAGGCCGCGCGCGCGCAACTGGAAGCGGCGGGTTTCGCCGCGCGCCTGCCGCAACGTCTCCCGGTCAACGACGCCGGGCTGAGCTTCGGCCAGGCCATCGAATTCCTCTTCACACGAACCTGACCATGGACGACACCCGCATCCTGCTCGCGCACGGCAACGGCGGCCGCCTGATGCGCGAACTCATCGCCGACATCTTTGCCCGCCATCTCGGCAACCCGCTGCTCGATACCGACGCCGACGCCGTGGTGCTGCCGCGCATCGACGGCGAAATCATGCTCACGACCGACGGCTTCACCGTCGAACCGCTCGAATTCCCCGGCGGCGACATCGGTTCGCTGGCGGTGCATGGTGTGGTCAACGACCTGGCGGTGGCCGGGGCCGATCCGCTCTACTTCACCGTGTCCGCGCTGATCGAGGAAGGACTTGAAGTCGCCGCGCTCGACCGCTACATCGCCAGCTTTGCACGGGCCGCGCGGCAGAACCGCGTCGCCGTGGTAGCCGGCGACACCAAGGTGGTGCGGCGCGGCGAAGGCGGCGGGCTGTACCTGTCGGTCGCCGGAATCGGCGTGAAACGCGCCCGGACGCCGCTCGACGTCACGCGCATCGCGCCGGGCGACGCGGTGCTGGTGTCCGGCCCGGTGGGCGATCACGGCATCGCGGTGATGCTGGCGCGCGAGCAGTTCGGCCTGTCCGGCGAATTGCGCTCCGACTCGGCCTCCGTACTGCCGCTGGCGCAGGCGGTGCGCGACCTGCCGGGTCTGCGCTTCATGCGCGACCCGACGCGCGGCGGGCTTGCTACTGTGGCCCACGAGATCGCGCGTGCCTGCGGCCACAGCGTGATACTCGAACAGCGCGCGGTGCCGCTGCGCCCGCAAGTGGTGTCGGTGTGCGAAATGCTGGGCTACGATCCGTATTACCTCGCCTGCGAGGGGCGCATCGTCGCGGTGGCCGATGCGGCGGCGGCGGCGGAAATCCTCGCGCGCTGGCAGGCGCTGCCCGAAGGGGCCGAGGCCCGCATCGTCGGCCGCATCGAAACCGGCGCCAGCCGGGTCATCCTGCAAACCGAGCTTGGCGGCCGCCGCATACTCGACGAACTGGAGGACGACCCGCTGCCGCGGATCTGTTGAACCATCGGGAGAAATGCCAGCGCTTGCGGATTCCGCTGCCGGCAATCAGCCGGTCAGGGCTTGGCCTGCCGCCGGCAGCGGTCGGCCCAGACGGCGGCTTCCACCCGCGAACGCAGGTTGAGCTTTTTAAGCAGATGCTTGACGTGCACTTTCACAGTGCCCTCGGCAATCCCCATGTCCTTGGCGATCAGTTTGTTGCTCTTGCCGTCGACCAGGTGTTCGAGAATGCGGTTTTCCTGCTCGGTCAGCCCGGCTTCGGCCAGGCTGGCGGGACGGCTCTTTTCGCGCAGCGAAGCCACCAGCAGCTGGGTGAGGCGTGCGCTGATGGTGATCTTGCCGCGAGCGGCCTCGCCCAGTTGCTGCATCAGGTCTTCCGGTTCCATGTCCTTCAGCAGATAGCCGTCCGCGCCGGCCTGCAGCGCGGCGATCAGGTCTTCCGCCTGATCCGAAACGGTCAGCATGATGACGCGCGAATCGAGCCCGTCGTCCTTGATCGCTTTCAGCACCTCGACGCCGTTCATGTCCTTCATGTTGAGGTCAAGCAGGATCATGTCGGGTTGCAGGGCGCGGGCGAGCGCAATGCCCTCGGTTCCGCTGGGGGCTTCGCCCACGAAGCGGAATTCGGGCACCGCCTGGATCAGTTGAATCACGCCCTTGCGAAACAGCGGGTGGTCGTCGACGATCAGGATGGTCTGGGGGGCTGCCGAATTCATGAATACCTAGGCTTGGGCGGGATGGATCGGTATCGGGATTTTACGCCGGTTGTTCGGCGTGAAATGCAGGGCGACGCGGGTGCCGAACACAGGCAGTTTCTCGACCGTCAGTTGGCCGCCCAGATTTTTTGCCCGCTCTTCCATGATCGTCATGCCGTAATGATGCGCTCCCGCTGCCTGGCGGAACCCGATGCCGTCGTCGGTGACGGTGGCCAGAACCGATCCATCGTCGGCGCACGTCACTTTGACTTGCGCTTGCCGGGCCTGGGCATGGTTGAGCACGTTGGACAGGGCTTCGCGCACAATCTGCAGGGCATGGATTTCTTCGTTCGGGGTGAGCGTGCAGCCGGCCAGGTGGACTTCCAGCGTGATCGGAATGTCGCCGCGGCTGGAAAATTCGGCCACCGTGGTTTGCAGGGCGGCAGCCAGTCCCGCGCCATCGATGCGCAAGCGGAAGGTCGTGAGCAACTCGCGCAGTTGGCGGTAGGCACTGTTCAAGCCTTCGCGCAGTTCTTCCAGCACATTCCCGGCTTCGCCGCCGCGTTGCGGATCGTCCACCAGCGGCTTCAGGCGGCTGACCTGGATTTTCATGTAGGCCAGCGATTGCGCCAGCGAATCGTGCAGTTCGCGGGCCAGTGCGGCGCGCTCTTCCAGCAGGGGCAGCCGGCGGCTCTGTTCGGTGCGCCGCGCGGTGCCGATGGCAATGCCGATATGACGCGACAGCGCCTCCAGCAACTGGGTCTGCCATTGCGCCAGTTCCTTGCCCGGCGGCATTTCCAGTTGCAGCACGCCATAACGATGCTCGGTATCCATGAGCGGCAAAGATATCACGCGCCGGCCATCGCTCAGCGGATGCACGGCCAGCGCCTGATGCTTCAGGCATTCGACGCAGCTAATCAGGCCGCACTGGCCGGCATCGCCGCTGTTCGGCTGCAGGGTGCTGGCGATCACCCGCGCACGCGAGCCGCCGGCTTCCACCAGGCAGGCCAGCCCTTGCCCCACGCCGAGAACGTTTTCCAGATCCTTGAGCAGGATGACATAGGTGTCCGGCGCCACCGGGCCGTTGTAGAGCCGCGCGATGGAGTGATAGAGCAGTTCCAGCGAGCGGTTGGCGATGGTGAGTTCGGCGGTTTTTTCCGCCACCCGCGCTTCCAGGTCCCGATACAGTTTGGAAAGATCTTCGGCCATGTGGTTGAACGCCTGGCCCAGCCGCCCCAGTTCGTCGTTGCCGGTATGCTCGGTGCGCACCGCCAGGTTGCCGCGCCCGACATTGGCGGCGAAGGCGAGCAGGTCGCGCAGCGGCAGGATCAAATCGTTGCGCGCCAGATACAGGGTGAGCGCGCCGACCAGCAGGGTCATCAGCAAGGCGGCGCCGAGCACCATGCGCAACACCAGGATCTTGGCCTCGGTGTCGCGTTCGATCTGCTTGACCAGATCGTGGATCTGGTCGACGAACAGCGTGACCTCCCCGATCGACGGCACCTTGTCCGCCGCGCCGGACTGGGCATTCTCCGCCGCTGCCAGGAAGCGCGGTTTGATTTGGCCGTTCCAGACATCCCACACCGTCGCGTAGCTGCCGGACAAGGCCGTCTTGCTCTGCTTCGTCATCATGTCGGTGATGCGCGGATCCTGGAGGGTGGCCTCGAAGGTGTCGACCGCCCTGCGCAGCCGGACTGCGGCATCGGCGCCCTCCGGCAGGCGCGCCGACAAGGCAAGGCTGGTCATCTTGTAGGTTTGCATGCGCAGGCTGCCCGCCAGGTTGATCGCTTCGCCGCTGCCTTGCACCGATTCGGCGATAATGCCCGAACTCGCCATGCCAAGGATGGCGAAGCTGGCGATCAGCGCCAGCGCGCCGCCTAGCTTGAGCAGCAGCGAATGCTGCAGAAATCCGCGTTTTTTTTTCATGTCCGTCTTTCGTCAGGATGGATACCCGGGAATATTAAGGAGTACCTCTAAAGTGCACGGCTCGGGAGCCCCGTCGGGGAGACATGGCTATTCAACGTTAAAACAAGGCCTTAACACCGTACTCCCAGTGTCGTTCCGGGACAACACCCGTTTGATCGCGTGAGGGCCTGCAGAAGGCTATTTGTCGGGATCAATGGATTTGCATGTCTTTTTTTGCTAGAGTCCGACTGCGGCGTATTGTCGCAGTGGCGGGCGTTCACAGCCACGCCTTTTCGAACGATTCGGGTTGTTTTTTCTTTCCGCGAATCGATAGTCAGCGGTTAATTTTGATACATGGAGCCGGGCAATCATGACACAGGACGACGACATCAAACCACTCGACACCCAGCCTGACCTGGGCCGCCGCAAATTCCTGGGTACCACCGCACTGGTTGGTCTTTCCGGCGCTGGGCTTTCGCTGGGCCTGTCGGCCTGCAACAAGGAATCGGTCCCAGCAGCCGCTGCTCCGGACGCCTCGGCCGGGAAATCCGAGCACGGCAAGTACGAGGTGCCACCGGGCCAGCTCGATGAGTATTATTCATTTTCAAGTGGTGGCCATTCGGGCGAAGTGCGCATCTACGGGCTGCCGTCCGGCCGCGAACTGAAGCGCATCCCGGTCTTCAACATGGACTGCCTGGTGGGTTGGGGGGTAACCAACGAATCCAAGGCCATTCTCGGCACCAAGCCCAACGGTACGCCGAAATACACCACCGGCGACACCCATCACGTACACCAGACCTACGCTGACGGCACCTACGACGGCAAATACATGTTCGTGAACGACAAGATCCACGGCCGTCTGGCGCGCGTCCGCATGGACACCATGGAGTGCGACAGGATCCTCGAACTGCCCAACGTGCAGGGCTTCCATGGCACCTTCACCGACAAGCGCGATCCGGTCGATCCGAAAATCAATCACACCACCCGGGTGTTCTGCGGCGCCGAGTTCGCCACTCCGCTGCCCAACGACGGGCGCGATATGGATGACACCAGCAAATACAAGTCGCTGTTCAGCTGCGTCGACTCCGATTCGATGGAAATGCGCTGGCAGGTGCTGATCGACGGCAACTGCGATCTGGTGGCGACTTCCTACGACGGCAAGCTGGCAGCGACCAACCAGTACAACGTCGAGAATGGCATCCACTACGAAGACATGATGGCTGCGGAAATGGACGCCTGTCTGTTCTTCAACGTGGCCCGCATCGAAGAGGCAGTGAAGGCCGGCAAGGTGACCACCATCGGCGGCTCCAAGGTTCCGGTGGTAGACGGCACGAAAGCCGCCAACCAGGATCCGAAAACCGCCCTGACCTGCTACGTGCCGATTTCGAAGAACCCGCACGGCGTGAACATCAGCCCGGACGGCAAGTATTACGCCTGCTCGGGCAAGCTTTCGCCGACGGCTTCGGTGATCGAGCACGAGCTCGTGCTGAAATGGTTCGATGGCGACCTCGCCAAGCCGCGCGACGCCGTGGTTGCCGAAGCCGAAATCGGCCTCGGGCCACTGCACACCGGCTTCGACAACAAGGGCAATGCCTACACCACGCTGTTCCTCGATAGCCAGATCGTGAAATGGAATGTGGAAGCGGCGATCAAATCGTTCAAGGGCGACAAGAACGTCAAGGTGGTGGTGGACCGCATCGACGTGCATTACCAGCCGGGGCATGGTTTCACCTCGATGGGCGAAACCAAGGAATCGGACGGCAAGTATTTCATCTCGGACAACAAGTTTTCCAAGGACCGCTTCCTGCCCGTGGGCCCGCTCCATGCCGAGACCGCTCAGTTGATCGACATCAGCGGCGACAAGATGAAACTGGTGGCCGATCATTCGGTGTATTCGGAGCCGCACGATTCGATCATCGTCCGCCGCGACATCATCAAGACGCGCCAGATCTACAATCTGGACGACTTCCCTCACGCAGTGAAGGATGCGAAGGAATCGGGTGTCTTCCGCAACGGCAAAAAGGTAACGGTCAAGCTCACCAGCCAAGCTCCTGCCTTCAGTCTGCGTGAATTCAAGGTCAAGAAAGGCGATGAGGTCACCATCATCCTGACCAATCTGGACAAGGTGGAAGATCTGACGCATGCGATGGCGATTCCGAAATACGACATCAACTTCATCGTCAACCCGCAGCAGACCCAGTCGGTCACTTTTGTCGCCGACAAGCCCGGGGTCTACTGGTGCTACTGCACCAACTTCTGCCATGCCCTGCACCTGGAAATGCGCAGCCGCATGATAGTCGAGGCTTGAACGACCGCCCCATTCCCCGAATAAGCGGAATGGGGTATCGTTGCCGTGCGCCCACGGTAAACTGGGCGAATAAAATCTGCACCCGAACCGGCGCCGCAGGTTGGTTATGCTTGTTCGGGTCGATGTTCAGAGGCTTGCTGGTCTTCCCATGATTTATCCTGCCGGTTTTTTTGCCCGCTTTCTTGCAGCGCTTTACCTGTTTTGTACCTGGGGACTGGCCGTCGGCGGAAGCTATGAAGCGCCGCTGCCGGCACAGTTGTCCACCGACCCCGACCTTTGCGCCTACGTCCCCTGCAAGGATGTACTGCCTGGCGCCGACAGCTTTTCCCACCGCATGGGCAAGCCTGCTTATGTCGAGGCCTACCAGAGCAGGAAAGGCGGCCGCGGCGAGCAAGAAGGCCATGGCAAGAAAGGCGATCGGAAACTGATCGGTTACGTCTTTCTGTCCACGGACATCGTCGACATTCCCGCCTATTCGGGGAAGCCGGTGGTGACCCTGATCGGCATGGACACCAAGGGAATCGTCACCGGGGTCCGGGTGCTGCGGCATTCCGAGCCGATCCTGCTGCTGGGCATCCCCGAGCTGGAGCTCACCAAGTTTGTCAATCAGTATCTGGGCAAATTTGTCGGTTCCAAAATCGAAGTGGGCGCGGGCAGACCGGATCAGGGCATCATCGGCCTGGACGCCATCACCGGCGCCACCGTGACAGTGATCGCGGAAAACCAGGTCGTCCTGCGCAGCGGCCTGGCGGTTGCAAAGCAGGTGGGCATCATCGAACCCACCGTTCGCCCCCAGGCGAAGTTCAGCCCGGTCGAGGGTAAACTGGACTGGAACGCGCTGCTCAAGAATGGCGGCGTCCAGCGACTCAAGGTCGATACCGTGGCAGTCGGGATGCCACGCTCGGACCAGCCCTACATCGATATCCATTTTGGCTACCTCAATGCCCCTGCGGTGGGACGCAGCGTGCTGGGCGACGCCGTTTATCAAGGCCTGATGTCCCGCCTCAAGCCCGGCGAACATGCCATCTTCCTGATCGCCAGCGGCTTGGAGTCATTCAAGGGATCGGGCTTTGTGCGCGGCGGTATTTATGATCGGGTGCAGGTATCGCAGGATATGGATACCTTCACTTTCCGCGATCTGGATTATTTCAACCTGTATAGAATCGAGGCAGCCGGTGCGCCAGCCTACCGGGAATCGGCCATCTTCATCATCCGCTCGTCGACATTCAGCGCGGCCTACCCGTGGAATCTGGTGTTCCTGGCCAACAAGATGGATCCGCAGACGGGCGAACGCACCTTCGTCAACTTCGATCGCGAATACTGGCTGCCCGGCAGCTATCTGGAAGGCGGGCGCCCGAAAATCGTCAAGCCGGAAGCGACCTGGGTGACGGTGTGGAAATCGCGCAAGGTCGAGATCGTGCTGTTCCTGCTCTGGCTCACGGCGGCGGGAACGGTGTATGCGCTGCGCGACAAACTGGTCCGGCGCTCGACCATGAAGGACACGCGCTGGAAGGATTACCCCAAGTATTTTCTGTGGCTCACGTCGATCGGCTTCGTCGGCTTCTATCTGCTGGCCGTGCCGTCCATCACCCAGGTGCTGACCTGGTTCCACTCCATCCTGTTCGAGTGGAAGTGGGAACTGTTCCTGTCCGATCCGTTCATTTTCCTATTCTGGATTTTCATCATCGTCAGCGTGTTCTTCTGGGGGCGCGGGATGTTCTGCGGCTGGATGTGCCCCTACGGCTCGCTCGCGGAGATGGTCTACCATGTGGCCGGCAAGCTTGGGCTCAAGCGCTACCAGCGCCATCTGCTGCCGCAAAACTGGCATGACCGCCTGAAGTGGATCAAATACGGCGTTTTTGCGATTTTGCTTGCGGTGTCCTTCTATTCCATCGGACTGGCTGAAAAGCTCGCCGAAATCGAGCCATTCAAAACCACCTTCCTGGTGGGCGTGTGGAACCGCTCCTGGCCCTTCGTGACTTTCTGGACGGCCCTGATCGTGGCGTCCGCCTTTTTCGAGCGGCCGTTCTGCAAATACCTGTGCCCGCTCGGCGCCGCCCTGGCCGTCCCCTCCACGTTCCGCTGGTGGGGCCTCAAGCGCAAGCAGGAGTGCGGGCCGTGCAAGGCGTGTCAGGTGGGATGCGGCTCGCAGGCCATCGACGACAGCGGCCGCATCGATCAGCGCGAATGCCTGCTGTGCCTCGATTGCCAAGTGCTATATTACGACGATCACGCCTGCCCGCCGCTGGCCCAGGAGCGCAAGCGCCGCACCAAGGCCGGCGAGCCGCTGACCGCGATCGGGGCGAACGGCTATTTCATCCCCATCGTGCCGGTTGCCGCGGTCTCCGCCCCCGCCGCGGCGCGGCCGAGCCTGCCCGCCTTCATCGGCCAGGAATTCTTCGATCACCTGTTCCCCTGGAGCCGCAAGGTGTTCCGGCAGCCGATCCTGCTGCAGGCGATCACCTTCGCCCTGGCCGTGCTGGTGACCTGGGTCTGGGTGCTCGGCGCCGCTGGGCAGATCGGCCCCGGCATCGTGCTGGGCTGGTGGCTGGCCTGGAGCGTATATGAAATGGTGGTGCGCATGCGCTGCAAGCCCTACGTCAAGGACGGCCCGTGGTGGGGACGCAACCTGCGCCCGGCTTCGTGGGCCGACATGGCCTCCTACGTGGCGTTCAAGAACCTGCTGATCGCCGCTGCGCTGTTCCTGATCATGAAAGGCGCCGGCGTGCTGGACTACCTGCAAGGACTACCCGCGTTGCAATGGCTGTACTAGCTCGGGTCGGCGCGCTTTTCTGCCTGCTTGCCGCTGCTGCCAGCGCACTTGCCGGCGAACTGACGGTGCAGGCGGGGCAGTCCATCGCCGCTGCCATCGCGCGGGCTGCGCCCGGCGACGTGATACGGGTGGAACGCGGTCACTACCCGGAGCGGCTGCTGATCGACAAGCCCCTGACCCTGAAGGGAATCGATCGGCCCACACTGAGCGGTGGCTTCAAGGGCGACACTATCCGCATCATTGCCGAGGATGTCGTCATCGATGGGCTGATCGTGAGCGATTCGGGCGACAGCCTGCTCGAGCAGAATGCCGGCATCTACATCCATCCCGGTGCGCACCGGGCAATCGTGCGCAACTGCGACCTCAGCTACAACCTGTTCGGCCTGTGGATCGAGAAGGCCAACGACGTGCGCATCGAAAACAACCTCATCACCGGCAAGCGCGACTACCGTTCCTCCCAGCGCGGCAATGGCATCCAGCTCTACAACACGAATGGCGCGCGCATCGTCGGCAACCGCATCAGCTTCGTGCGCGATGCGATCTATGTCGACGTCTCGCACCATGCAATCTTCCGCGGCAACCGCCTGCACCACAGCCGCTACGGCACGCATTACATGAATTCCTACTACAACCTGTGGGAAGACAACGACTCGTACCACAACCGCGGCGGCCTCGCGCTGATGGAAGTGCGCAACCAAGTGGTGCGCAACAATCGCGCGTGGGCCAATTCCGACCACGGAATCATGCTGCGGACGATCCAGGACGCGCTGGTGGAGAACAACGTGGTAGCCGGCAATGCCCGCGGATTTTTCATCTACGATGCCGAGTACAATACCCTGCGCGGCAATCTGGTGATCGACAATATCGTCGGCATGCATGTGTGGGCCGGTTCCATCAATAACCAGATCGAACGCAACGATTTCATCTCCAACCGCGAGCAGGTCCGCTATGTGGCTGCACGTGACGTGATCTGGGGTGCCAGGGAAGGCAATCACTGGAGTAATTATCTTGGCTGGGATCGCAATGGCGACGGCATAGGCGACGTCCCTTACGAAGCCAACGATGTGGTCGACCGGCTGTCCTGGCGCCATCCGATGATGAAATTGCTGCTTGCAAGCCCGGCCGTGCAGACTCTGCGGATAGTGGGGCAGCAATTCCCGCTGTTGCGCGCGCCCAGCATCGTGGACCCGAAACCGCGCATGTATCCCGACCATAAAGACTGGAGAAACTGGCTTGGCAAGTATTTCACCGGCGCCCGCTGACGTGCGTCCCGCTTCGAAAGCCGAAACCGTCGTCGTCACACGTGGCGTCACCAAACACTATGGCGCCGTGCATGCGGTCGACGGCGTCGATCTCGAAATCGCCCGCGGCGAGTTGTTCGGACTGATCGGCCACAACGGCGCCGGCAAGAGCACCCTGTTCAAGATGATGCTGGGCCTGATCCCGCTCACCTCGGGCGAGATTCTCATCGACAATGCGTCGGTGTCGGGCAGCGGGTTTCGCGCGGTGCGGCGCAAGATCGGCTACCTGCCCGAAAACGTCGTGCTCTATGAAAACCTGACCGGGCTGGAGACCCTGCAGTTCTTTTCACGGCTGAAAGGCGCCCCCCTGCAGGATTGCGCCCCGACCCTGGAGCGCGTCGGACTTACCCATGCAGCCAGACGGCGCGTGCGCGAATATTCCAAGGGCATGCGCCAGCGCCTCGGCTTTGCCCAGGCCCTGCTCGGCCGGCCGCAGATCCTGTTTCTCGACGAGCCGACCAACGGCCTGGACCCGGAAGCGATCCGCGGGTTTTACGCGATTCTGCGCGGGCTCAGGGCGGAAGGGGTGACGGTGGTGCTGACCTCGCACATCCTGACCGAGATCCAGGAACGGGTCGACCGCCTCGCGATCATGGCCGCGGGCAAAGTCCAGGCCATCGGCAGCGTCCAGGCATTGCGCGAGCAGATGGATCTGCCGCTGTGGTTCGACATCCGGATCGCGTCCGAACATTTTGACGCAGTACGCTCCGCGCTCGGCCATCTGTCGATCAGTGCCATCGAAGCCCACGACGACCACGTTGCGGTGCAGTGCCGGCGCGAAGCCAAGATGGCGGTGCTCGAAGCCCTTGCCGCGCTCGACGGCAAGGTGCTCGACCTGCATGTGCGCGAGCCCTCGCTCGAAGACGTGTTCTTCGGATTTTCCGATTAAAGGGGGCGCTGATGGAATTCAGACAAATCGGCATCATCGCTGGCAAGGAATTCTGGGACCGCATCCGCAACCGCTGGGTGCTCGCGGTGGCGCTGGTGTTTACCGCGTTCGCGCTGGCCATTGCCTACTTCGGCGGCGCCCAGCAGGGCGCAGTGGGATTCCGCTCGATCGAATTCACCATCGCCAGCCTGGTCAGCCTGGTGATCTACCTGATTCCGCTGATCGCGCTGATCCTCGGCTTCGATGCCATCGTCGGCGAACGCGAACGCGGCTCGCTCGATCTGCTGCTGTCGATGCCGATCACCCGCTTCGAACTGCTGCTGGGAAAATATCTCGGCCTGGCC
>NZ_JANJXQ010000123.1 GCF_024708915.1 Thiobacillus sp. | reverse complement strand
CCAGCGAGGCCTTGGCGCAGCGCTTTCTTTGACGGTTCGGGATGGGACAGCATGGTTACCGTGACACACAACAAACTCGTATATATCACCTATTCAATACTCGATGCGCGTGGCATGGTCGTCGAGCAGCACGACATTCCGGTCGGCTTTGTGCACGGCGCCAACAGCGGTATTTTGCCGGCGATCGAATCGGCGGTAACGGGCCGCAAGGTGGGCGACCGGGTCGAGATCACGCTGGCGCCCGAGGAGGGGTACGGGTTGCGCGACGAGAGTCTGGTGTTTGTCGAGGAACTGGACAATGTGCCGCCGCAATTCCGCCGGGTTGGTGCCGAAGTCATGTTTGAAAATGAGTCGGGTGAGACCAAGGTTTTTTACGTCACGTCGATCGAGGACGGAAAACTCAGGCTGGACGGCAATCCCTCGCTGGCCGGTCAGAGCGTGACCTGTCTGGTGAATGTGATGGACATCCGCGATGCCACGCCGGAGGAAATCCGTAATGGCCGGCCGCTCGACGCGGCCCAGGGTACGATGCATTGAGGCGACCGGGTGAGGCGGGAGAGATTGCCCTGGATTTCCAGTCCGGCGCCGGATGTATTTTATTGCGCGGGTATCTTCGAGCAGTAGCGGGTATCGGCTGAAGAGCCGTCATTCCGTCGCACGGCCGAAGCGGAAGCTCGATGCCGTCACGCCGCCGAAGAAGCCCTGCTCGTGGTAAATGCAGGCGGCCGCTTCGTCCTCGGCTGCGCCGACTGCCACCATCAGCGGGATCAGGTGGTCTGCCTGCGGATGGGCCTGCCGCGCCGACGGCGCGTGTTCCCATTGCAGCAGGCGCTGCGAGCGCTGGCCGGGCGGCGTGCGCACGAGGGTCTCCTGCAACCATTCATCGAATGCCTCCGATGCCGCCTTGGCCTGCTCGCCGAACTCCCGCAGATTGTGATAACTCAAGCCGCTGCCGACGATCAGTATGCCTTCGTCGCGCAGAGGCGCGAGCGCCCGGCCTGCAGCAAGATGGGTTTGCGGGTCGTAGCCGGTCTTCAGCGATAGTTGCACGACGGGGACGTCGGCTTCCGGATACATCACGGCCATCGGGACGAAGCAGCCGTGATCGAAGCCGCGGTTCGCATCGAGCCGGGCTCCGAGGCCCGCCGCTTCGAGCAGATTCTTCACGCGGCCGGCCAGTTCGGGCGAGCCGGGCGCAGCGTAGCGGACATGGTAGGTGTGCTCCGGAAAACCGTAGTAGTCGTAGACCATGGGCGGGCGCGGGCTCGCCATCACGGCGAATTCGCTCGCCTCCCAGTGGCCCGACACCATCAGGACCGCGCGGGGTCGGTCGCCGAGTTCCCGCGCAAATGCCTGCAGCGACGCTTCGAGCAGGCGATAGTGCGCACGGAACTCACCCGTGAGGTACGGCCACGGGCCGCCGCCGTGGGACAGAAAGCAGGTAGGCAGTCGTTTCATGTCGAGCTCCATTCGGCACAGGACGGGATGCTGCGGCCGCATTCATGCCGGCGCGCATGCGCGGAGCGCGCCGGCATGAACCGGGCACAACGATACTAGTGTCGCGACTCGGAAATATCGCAACATGAAACGGCGTCTTTTTCCGCATGGCGGCGTTGCTCGTCGTTGCCATAGAGCCTGCTATGTCGCCTCCTCGCGCCTTGCCATGCGAAAAAATCCATCCGTTTCATTATGTTTCCCTATTTCCGAGTCGCGACACTAGGATTCGTTTTTCCCGCTGCGCCGGGGCGCCGCCCACAGGGCATCCCAGCCGGCGTGCCCCAGCGCCCTCAGCGTTTCGATGTTGCGTTCATAAATCGTTCCCGCTTGCGGGAAAGCCGCCACCGCCCGAGCGATACTCGCTTCGCGCAGCAGGTGCAGGGTGGGATACGGCGCGCGATTGGTGCAATTGCCGATGTCGTCGGGTGCCGTATCGGCAAACTGGAATGCCGGATGAAAGCTGGCGATCTGGATCACGCCTTCCAGCCCGTGCTCGCCCACGGCTGCCTCCGCCAGCTGCATGAAATCGTTGAAATCAAGAAAATCCGGCAGCAGCGTCGGATGAATCAGCAGCGTGGTGTCGACGGCCTCGGGATCGGCCGCCGCCAGGAAATCCAGCTCGCGGTCCAGGTCTTCCAGCAGGCCATCCAGATGCCTGGCCGTGCTCACCGCGAACCTTACCTGGTTCTTCACATAGACCGCCTTGGCGAACGGGCACAGATTGAGCCCGATCACCGCCTTTTCGACCCATTCCCGCGTTGCCGCGATCACCGCCTCGTCATCCATCTTCCCCGCTCCTGCCGCCTGTAAGGGCGGAACTTTAACGGATACAATGCTTTATTGCCCGACGTTCGCGCACGACGACACCACAACACCATGAAAAGCAGCGCCATCCGCCAGAATTTCCTCGATTTCTTCGCCTCCAAGGGCCACACCATCGTCGCCTCCAGTCCGCTGGTGCCCGGCAACGACCCCACCCTGCTGTTCACCAACGCCGGCATGGTGCAGTTCAAGGACGTGTTCACCGGCCACGACACGCGCGCCTACACCCGCGCGGTATCGTCGCAGCGCTGCGTGCGCGCGGGCGGCAAGCACAACGACCTGGAAAACGTCGGCTACACCGCGCGCCACCATACCTTCTTCGAGATGCTGGGCAACTTCAGCTTCGGCGATTATTTCAAGCGCGAGGCGATCAAGTACGCCTGGGAATTTCTCACCGACGTGCTGAAGCTGCCGGCCGACAAGCTGTGGGTCACCGTCTATGCCGAGGACGACGAGGCCTACGACATCTGGCACCACGACATCGGCGTGCCGAAAGAGCGCATCGTCCGCATCGGCGACAACAAGGGCGCGCGCTACGCCTCCGACAACTTCTGGGCGATGGGCGACACCGGCCCCTGCGGCCCCTGCACCGAGATCTTCTACGACCACGGCCCCGAGGTCGCCGGCGGCCCGCCCGGCTCGCCCGACGAGGACGGCGACCGCTACATCGAAATCTGGAACAACGTGTTCATGCAGTTCAACCGCGACGAGGCCGGCACCATGCACCTGCTGCCCAAGCCATCGGTCGACACCGGCATGGGGCTGGAGCGCATTTCCGCGGTGATGCAGCACGTGCATTCCAACTACGACATCGACCTGTTCCAGACGCTGATCGCCGCCGCCGCGCGCGAGACGAACACGACCGACCTCGCCAGCAACTCGCTCAAGGTCATCGCCGACCACATCCGCGCCTGCGCCTTCCTCATCGTCGACGGCGTCATCCCCGGCAACGAAGGGCGCGGCTACGTGCTGCGCCGCATCATCCGCCGCGCCATCCGCCATGGCTACAAGCTCGGCGCGCGTGCTGCCTTCTTTCACCGCATCGTGCCGGATCTGGCGGCGGCGATGGGCGAGGCGTATCCGGAACTGGCCGCCGCGCAAACCCGCGTGATGGACATTCTGCGGCAGGAGGAGGAACGCTTCTTCGAGACCATCGAGCACGGCATGGGCATCCTCGAAACCACGCTGCAGGCGTTGCCCGCCGGCGCCAGCTTCGACGGCGAACTGGCGTTCAAGCTGCACGACACCTATGGCTTCCCGCTCGACCTCACTGCCGACATCTGCCGCGAGGCGAACGTGAACGTCGACACCGCAGCCTTCGATACCGCGATGGCGCGGCAGAAGGCGCAGGCGCGTGCCGCCGGCAGGTTCAAGCTCGGCGCCGGACTGGAATACGCCGGTGAAGCGACAGTCTTCCACGGCTACGACACGCTGACGCACGACGCCACCGTGCTCGCGCTGTACAAGGACGGCAGCGCGGTCAGCGAATTGCGCGAAGGCGAGTTCGGCGTGGCGGTGCTCGATCACACCCCGTTCTACGCCGAGTCCGGCGGCCAGGCCGGTGACCGCGGCGCACTGCAGAGCACCCACGGCGTATTCGAAGTGGAAGACACGCAGAAAATTCAGGCCCAGGTGTTCGGCCACCACGGCGTGGTGAAGACCGGATCGCTGGTGGTTGGCGACGCCGTGCTGGGGCGTGTGGATGAAGTCGCGCGCGCCCGCACCATGCGCAACCACTCGGCCACCCACCTGATGCACAAGGCCTTGCGCGAGGTGCTTGGCGAGCACGTGCAGCAGAAAGGCTCACTGGTCGATGTGGACAAGACCCGCTTCGACTTCGTGCAGCCGACACCAATGACCGATGCGCAGATCCGCGAGGTGGAAGCACGCGTCAACGCCGAAATCCTCGCCAACTCCGCGACCCAGGCGCGTGTGATGGCGATCGACGAGGCACAGAAGACCGGCGCGATGATGCTGTTCGGCGAAAAATACGGCGACGAGGTGCGGGTGCTCGACATCGGCAGCTCGCGCGAACTGTGCGGCGGCACCCACGTCGCCCGCACCGGCGACATCGGCCTGTTCAAGATCGTCGGCGAATCCGGCGTCGCTGCCGGGGTGCGCCGGGTCGAGGCGGTGACCGGCGACAACGCCTTGAATTACGTGCAGACGCGCGAGCAGGAGATCCGCCAGGCGGCGGCCGCCCTGAAAGCGCAGCCGGCCGAACTGGGCGCCAAGCTGACCCAAATGCTCGACACCGTACGCACGCTGGAAAAGGAACTCGACCGCCTGAAATCGAAGCTCGCCGCGAGCGCCGGCGACGAACTGATGCAGCAGGCCGTCGACGTCGGCGGCGTGCGCGTGCTGGCGGCGCAGCTCGACGGCGTCGACGCCAAGGGCCTGCGCGAAACCGCCGACAAGCTGCGCGACAAGCTGAAATCCTGCGCGCTGGTGCTGGGCACGGTCGCCGACGGCAAGGTCAGCCTGATCGCCGCGGTGACACCCGACGTCACCGGCCGCATCAAGGCCGGCGAACTGGTCAACTTCGTCGCCACCCAGGTCGGCGGCAAGGGCGGCGGCAAGCCGGACATGGCAATGGCAGGCGGCAGCGAGCCGGCCCGGCTGCCGGCGGCGCTGGCGGCGGTGCAGGCCTGGGTGCAAGCCAGGCTGGCCTGAGCAGCGGGTACAGAATTTGCTCAATTAACCGTAATTAGAGCCTGGAAACACAACTCGTCATCACGGGATAGCTCGCACACCATGAACTCGCTGGCCAACAAACTCGCCTCGCAACTCGCCCGCTTTTCGCCTTCTTTTGGCAAACGGATCGACGACCCGCTGACCAACATCAAGGTGGCCACGCGCTGGCTCGAGAGCCTGCCGGTCGGAGACGCGTTCAAATGTCAGCAAGCCATTCTCGGCGAGCTCAAGCGCTTCAACGAAAACTCGACGCAATACACGAAAGACCGCCTGGCCGTGCTGATGCTGCTGGACGAGAAGTCGCGCGACCTGCAGGACACACTGGTGCGCCAATACCTGCGCAATCCGCGTATGTCGCGCCCGGTGGAAAGCCAGCTTTGGCATGCCGTGTACGGCCTGTACTGGGAAATTGCGCGCGGCTACCACACCTTGGTTCTGCACTTCGCGGGCGAGGCGGGGAAGAGCCCGCACGAAAGCCGGATTCCGCTGATCGCCCTGCGTGCCATCCTCGCCTTCGGCCAGTTGCTGAAATGGCGCACGATACGCTATCAGCCCGCAGGCGAAAAACTCTGGCTGCGCCTGCACAAGCTGTACCGGGTCGCCGAAAGCGAAGGCTTTCATCGGCAGTCGCTGCGGGTTTACGCTGAAGACGTGGCCGACTGCAGCTGCGAAACGGCGTATCTGCATATCCTGATGCTGAATCTGGCCGACTCCGGCACGCTCTACCCCAGACAGCTGGACCTGCTCGACCGCTGGCTGTGCGGCTGGCACCGGACGATGCGGCTGGACGACCGTCTGGATACCCATGTCCACAATTTCGTGATCGACCTGTCGTCCGATCATGGCCCCCGCCGCGTACGCAAGCCCGATACCGACAAGCCGCTGCGTTTCTGGGCGACGGCCGATCTGCTGCAAAGACTGCAGGAAATCCAGATTGCCCTGCGCGAAGGCAGCGCGCCTGCGCAACTGGGCTTGACGGAAAATGCCCGCACCGGCGAAAGCCTCGAACTGCTCGACCACCTGCAGCGCCAGTGGTCTTCGCTGGCCACCCGCGAACAGCGGCGCGCGCCGCGCGAATCGGTCAAGCGCCTGGTCGATATCGCGCATGGGTTCGGTGCCATCGTCGATCAGCTCAGGGCGGCCGAAGCGCCCGCCAGCGTGTCGCCGTACGGCGCGGGACTCAACTACAGCGAAGCCGACGATGTGCAGGTATACGGTTTCATCACCGACCGCACGCGCGAACGCATCTCACACATGCAGCCCCCGGCCAGCCCGAACGCGCCCGACGTCGAGCGCTGGGTGATGCAGGACGAAAGCGCGTGCGGCTATGGCGCCACGGTCGAATCCCGCGACAAGGACTGGCTGCGCGTAGGCGCATTGATCGGCCTCAAAGCGCACGACGCCGCCGCATGGCAGCTGGGCATCGTGCGCCGCCTGTCGCGCCTCGACGACGACACCAGTTCGGTCGGGATCGAAACCCTGGCCGAAACGCCCGCGCTGGTCATGCTGAACGGCACCGCACCCGCCAGCTACACGGTGAACGGGCTCGACAACAGCGGTGCCAGCCTGCCGCATTCCAGCCTGTGGCTGACAGGCGGCGCCGGCGTCGACAGCGTGATCATCGACCCCGCCCATTTCGCGCCCGGCAAGGCAGTACAGGTCCATGGCGCGCCGGAACGCAAGCCCGTTGTGCTGGGCAGCCCGATCGAGCGCAGCGAAGGCTGGATACGCGTTGCCGTCGAACCGGCAAACAGCTGATTCCCAAACCCGTCCCAGCCGTGCCGCAAACGCATCCGCCCGCTTGCGGCACGCACGCTCCCGCCGCTCTGCCGCGGTTTAACTTTCAACGGGTCTCTGGCACAATCGTCGAAAACCCGACACGCGCACAACAATCCCGCTCTCCATCAGGAGCAGGCGCGGTCGCGGCACCATTGGACCTGGAGGATATGTGTCCCGAACCAACAAACCCAGCTTGCTGATCGTCGACGACGATCCGCTGATTTCCGATACGCTCACCTATGTCCTCAGCAAGGACTTCGACATCTCGGCCGCCGAGTCGCGCGCCCAGGTGAAAAGCCTGCTGATGCAGCTGGACGAGCCGCCGCAGCTGGCGCTGGTCGACCTCGGCCTGCCGCCGCAGCCGCACAAGCCCGACGAAGGCTTCGCCCTGATCGCCGACCTGCTCGGCATCTCGCCCAGCATCAAGATCCTGGTGCTGTCCGGCCAGAGCGACGAAGCCAACGCGCGCCACGCGCGCGCACTCGGCGCGATCGATTTCGTCGCCAAGCCGTGCGAGCCCGAACGGCTGAAATCCCTGCTGTTCAACGCCCTGCTGGTGCAGGATGCCGAGCGCAGCGCGGACAAGGCACCCGCCCCGGCCAAGGATTCCGGCATCGTCGGCGATAGCCCGGCGATGGATAAGCTGCGCCAGCAGATCAAGCAGTACGCCACCGCGCCGTTCCCGGTGCTGATCGAAGGCGAGTCCGGCAGCGGCAAGGAACGCGTCGCCTCCAGCCTGCACCAGTTGTCGCCGCGCGCGGCCAAGCCCTATCTCGCCCTCAACTGCGCGGCGATTTCGCCGACACTGGTCGAGCCCACCCTGTTCGGCTACGCCAAGGGCGCCTTCACCGGCGCCACCAGCGCGCGCGCCGGCTATTTCGAGGAAGCCGAAAACGGCACCCTGTTCCTCGACGAGATCGGCGAGCTGCCGCTGGAACTGCAGGCCAAGCTCCTGCGCGTGCTGGAAAACGGCGAATACCAGCGCGTCGGCGAAACCCAGCCGCGCTTCTCCAACGCCCGCGTGGTCACCGCCACCAACCGCGACCTGCGCGCCGAGATCAAGGCCGGGCGCTTCCGCGCCGACCTCTACCACCGGCTGTCGGTGTTCTCCATCGCGGTGCCGCCGCTGCGCGACATGGGGCAGGACAAGCTCACCCTGCTCAACCACTTCCGCGATTTCTACGCCCGCGAGGCCAAGACCCCGCCGTTCCAGCTCGACCCGCGCGCGCAGCAGATGTGGGAGGATTACCATTTCCCCGGCAACGTGCGCGAACTGCGCAACATCGCCATCCGGCTCACCACCAAATACCCCGGCATGGCGGTCAACGCCCAGCAGCTGGAAGCCGAACTCGACACCGACCAGGCCTTCCCGCAGGAGATTCCGCTTGCCAACGACAGCAAGGCGCTGATCGAACTGGCGCGCAAGCAGCTGCAGACGCTGGCCAATTTCAACCTCGACGTCACCCTGCGCCAGTGGGAAAAAGCCTACGTCGAGGCCGCGCTCAACATGACCCACGGCAATCTGTCGCAGGCGGCCAAGCTGCTCGGCATCAACCGCACCACGCTGTATAGCCGCATGCAAACGTACGGCAGCGAATAAGCCCTCTGTGTATCTCGACTATTTCGGTCTGAAAGAAGCCCCCTTCCGCATCACGCCGAATACCGAGTACTGGTATGCCGGCGGCCAGCGTGGGGAAATGCTCGCCGCCCTGCTCTATGCCATCGGCCAGGGCGAAGGCATCATCAAGGTGGTGGGCGAAGTCGGCAGCGGCAAGACCATGCTGTGCCGCAAGCTGGCGGCGCAGCTGCCCGACAGCGTCGACAGCGTCTATCTCGGCAACCCTACGCTTGCGCCGGACGACATGCTGGCGGCGATTCTGGCCGATCTCGGCATCGCCCCCCCCGAAAACGGCCGCCAGGCCCGCCTGGCGCAGTTGAATGCCGCGCTGCTGGCGCGCCATGCGGCAGGGCGCCGCGTGGTGGTGTTCGTCGAAGAAGCGCAAGGCATCGCGCTCGACAACCTGGAATTCCTGCGGCTGCTGACCAATCTTGAAACCGCCACCGACAAGCTGCTGCAGATCGTGCTGTTCGGCCAGCCCGAACTCGACGCGCAGCTGGCCGACCCGCGCATCCGCCAGCTGAAGGACCGCATCACCCTGAGTTTGAACCTGTCGCCGCTGGCCGAGGCCGAAGTGGCCGATTACCTGCGTGCGCGGCTGGCGGTGGCGGGCTATCGCGGCCCCGATCTGTTCTCGCCTGCGCTGATCGCGCGCATGACGACGCTGTCGGGCGGCCTGTCGCGCCGCATCAACGTGCTGGCCGACAAAACCCTGCTGGCGGCGTATGCCGGGCAGACCCATACGCTCACCCCGGCCCACCTGGATGCCGCGGCGGGCGACGCCGACATGCAGCCCCTCCCGCGCCAGCACGCCGGAATGCGCCGTTGGGCATGGTTGAGTACCGGACTTGCCGCCGCGCTGGGCTTGCTGGCATGGCTTGCATGGCAGGCGCTGGCGCCCGCCGTTGCGCCCGCCGCAGCCGCTCCCCAGGCCTCCCGCAAGCCGGTCGCCACCGCATCTGTTGCCGAAATCGCCGAACGGGCCCGGCAAACCCGGCTCTGGCTCGCTACCGCCGCGGCCGGCACCCATGTCATCCAGGTCGCCTCGGCTAAAGAAGCCGGCGAGGCAGCCGTATTACTGGGGAGTTTGGACGCCGCCACCCCGCAGCCGGTGCGGGTGCTGCACGGCTTGAGCCAGGGTGCGCCCGCCTGGATGATCCTGGCAGGCGAGTTTGCCAATCGCGACGCCGCCATGGCAGCGCTGCGCGCGCTGCCCGCCTTGCCGACCGGCGCGCCGTTTCTGCGCACGGTCGGCAAAATGCGCACCGCAGTCTTGGAATGATGATGAACGCTGTGTCGAAACGCCCCGCATTGACGAGACTGATCCTCTCCAGCCTCGTATTCCTGGGCGGCTGCGTGCCGCCCAAGGCGTTCGACACTTCGCCCGGCCATATCAGCCAGCCTGCCCAGGCCGTCCCCATCGCGCCGCCGCCCGCCCCCGTCAAGGCCCTACCTGCACTGGCGCCGCCCAGGCCAAGCGTGCCGGTGCCGACCTACACCGTGGTGGTCAACGACGTCCCGGTGAAAGACCTGCTGTTTTCGATCGCGCGCGACACCCAGTACAACATCGACCTGCATCCGGGGATCAGCGGCAACGTCTCGCTCAACGCAGTGCAGGAACCGCTGCCGGCCATCCTCGATCGCATCGCGCGGCAAGCCAACCTGCGCTACGAAATGAACGGCCGCACGGTGTCGATCATGCCCGACACGCCTTACGTCAAAACCTACAGCGTCAATTATGTGAACGTCGCCCGCAACACCACCTCCAGCGTCGGGGTGGCGGCGCAGATCGCCAGCACTGGCGGCGGCAACATCGGCACAGGCGCCACAGGCACCAGCAGCACAGCGACCGGAAACTCCTCCACCACCACGGTGGCCAGCCAGTCCAGCAACGACCTGTGGACGGTGCTGGCCGACAACATCCGCACCCTTCTCGCCGGCACGCGTGCGGTCACGCAAAGCGGCGAGGAACGCGCCGCGCGACTGGATGCCGAGAAGGCCGCGCGTGCCGAACGCGTATCGCAGGCCGAAGCCGCCAGCAAGGCCGGCGCCGGCGCGGCCAATCTGTTCACCGCTGCGTTCGCCAATCAACCGGCGGGCGACGGCAAAAACGATGTCGCGGTCAACCCGGTGGCCGGCACCGTCAGCGTGCTGGGCACCGCCAGGCAGCAGGAACTGGTGCAGCAGTATCTCGACCGCGCGATGCAGTCGGCGCAGCGCCAGGTGTTGATCGAAGCCACCATCGTCGAGGTCAGCCTCAAGGATCAATACCGCGCCGGAATCGACTGGTCGAAAGCCCTGCAAGGAACTACCGGCTGGGCCATCAATACCCTCGGCGGCGGCGCCAACGCGCTGGCCGGTACGCTGACGCCATTCATCCAGGCCACCTACACGAATACGGGCAGCAACGGCTTCACGGCCGCAATCGACCTGCTGGAGTCGTATGGCAACACCAAGGTGCTGTCGAGTCCCAAGTTGATGGCGTTGAACAACCAGACCGCGCTCCTCAAGGTCGTCGACAACCTCGTGTATTTCAACGTCAAGGCGGACACCACCACGACAGCGAATGTCGGCACGACCACCACGTTCACCACCACGCCGCAAACCGTTCCGGTCGGCATCGTGATGACGATGACGCCGCAAATCAACGAAAACGGCATGGTCTCGCTGACCGTGCGGCCAACGATTTCACGCAACGTAGGCTTCGTCAGAGACCCGAACCCGAGCATTCCAGCGAACATCCCCAATCAGGTCCCGGTCATCCAGATCCGCGAAATGGAGTCGCTGCTGCAAATCCGCAGCGGCCAAACCGTCATCCTCGGCGGCCTGATCCAGGACGACAGCAACAACGCGCGCGACGGCCTGCCGGGCCTGTCGCGCCCCGAAGGCATCGGCGCCGCATTCGGCCAGCACGAGCGCATCAACAGCCAGACCGAACTGGTGATCTTCCTGCGCCCCATCGTGGTGTCCAACCCCACGCTGGAAAGCGATGAACTGCGCCAGTTCCAGCGCCTGCTTCCTACGGTGCGGAGTTCTCCGTGAGCCTGCTGCTCAAAGCACTGAAACAGGCCGAGGTTGCCAACGGGGTCAAGTCAGGCTCAGACCCGTCCGCGGCCGGCAACCGGATCGAGGGCGACCTCGAACTGGAGCCTCTGACCCCACCCGGCACAGCCCAGGCGCGCGAATGGGTGGAGCCGCCCGGCCTGCTGTTCGGCAGCGGCACAGGCGCACCCAAACTGCGCCGTGTGCGCGATTTCCGCTGGCCGCAACTCTCGCTGGTGCCGCTCACCGCCCTGCTGGCCGCGTTGACCGCACTCGGCTACGGCTTGTATCTCTACTTCGCCCTGCAGCCGCCGGCCGCGTCCAGCTTCGCGCCGGAAAACGTCGCAACGACCGCCGCCGCGCCAGTCGACCCCGCCCCGCTCGAACTCGAATCGGAACCCGCATCCGCCGCGCTGCCCGGCGTGCCGCCGCCTCAGCCCGCCCCCCAGCCTGCCGCAATGCCCGCTGCCGTCGCGGCCCAGCCCGCTGCCGCCCGCGCCCGCAGCACGCCGCCCGCCACCGGCCCGGCACGCATCCCGACCCCGCCGGCAGCGGCGCCGCTGCTGTTCCAGCCCGACACGCAAGCGACTTTGCTCGGCCAGGCCTACGCGGCCTACCAGCGCGGCGCGCTGGCCGAGGCGCAACGGCTCTACACCCAGGCCGCCGCCCACGGACGCAGCGTAGACGCGTTGCTGGGGCTGGCGGCCATTGCCAGAGCACAGGGCCGCGACGCCGATGCGCAACGCCTCTATCGCGAGGTGCTCGATCTCGATCCACGCAATGCCGCCGCCCAGGGCGCCCTGCTCGACCTGCTCGGCAACACCGACAGCGGAGCCGCCGAAAGCCGCCTGAAAATGCTGCTCGAACGCGATCCCAGCCCGCATCTCCACCAGACGCTCGGCAATCTCTACGCCGGGCAGGCACGCTGGAACGACGCCCAAGCCGCCTATTTCGAGGCGTATCGCGGCGCGCCCGGCAACGCCGATTACGCCTTCAACCTGGCGGTCAGCCTCGACCAGCTGCACCAGTATCCGGCGGCGCTGACGTATTACGAGAAGGCGCTCGCCGGCGTCGGCGCGCACCGCTTCGACCGCGCCCAGGCCGAAGCGCGCGTACAGCAGTTGAAGCCGGTTCGTTAAGCGCCATCAGATGGAGCGCAGAAAAAAACTCCGCATGGGCGAAACCCTGGTCACTCAGGGTCTGATCACCCTCGACCAGTTGCGCATCGGCCTCAAGGAGCAGAAGGCGACCGGCCTGCCGATCGGCCGCCAGCTGGTCGCCTTGGGCTTCATCACCGAGGCGGTGCTGCGCGACCAGCTCGCCAACGCGCTCGGCAGCCAGGGCATCGACCTGTCGCAGGTGGTGGCCGACCCCGAGGCGCTGCACCTGGTGCCCGAGGACTTCGCGCGCCGCCACCATCTGCTGCCGATCGCCCACGACGCGGCGAGGAACGTGCTGACGCTGGCGACCACCGACATGTTCAACGTGGTCGCGCTCGACCAGTTGAAAGCCGCGCTCGGCGGCCAGCTCGAAATCGACACCCTGCTGGCGGGCGAGGCGCAGCTGCTCGAATGCATCGACAAGTTCTACGGCTTCGACCTCTCGCTCGACGGCATCCTGCGCGAGATCGAGACCGGCGAGGTCGACTACGCCAGTCTCAACCCCGACACCGAGGAATACACCCAGCCGGTGGTGCGGCTGGTCGGTGCGCTGCTGACCGATGCGGTGAAGCGCGAATCGTCCGACATCCACTTCGAGCCCGAGCACGCCTTCCTGCGCATCCGCTACCGCATCGACGGCGTGCTGGAACAGATCCGCAGCCTGCACAAGACCTACTGGCCGGGCATCCTGGTGCGGCTGAAGGTGTTGTCGGGGATGAACATCGCGGAGACGCGCGCGCCGCAGGACGGCCGCATGTCGCTGACGCTGAACGGCCGTCCGATCGATTTCCGCGTCTCCTCGCAGCCGGGCATCCACGGCGAGAACGTGGTGCTGCGCATCCTCGACCGCGAAAAATCCATCATGCCGCTGGAGCAGATGGGCTTCACCAGCGATGCGCTGCGCGAACTGCAACTGATGATGGCGCGGCCCGAGGGAATTCTTGTGGTGACGGGGCCGACCGGCTCCGGCAAGACCACCACGCTGTACTCGATGCTGTCGCACCTCAACAACGAGACCGTCAACATCATGACGCTGGAAGACCCGGTCGAATACCCGGTCACGCTGATGCGCCAGAGCTCGGTCAACGAGACGCTGAAGCTCGATTTCGCCAACGGCATCCGCTCGATCATGCGGCAGGACCCGGACATCATTTTGGTGGGCGAAATCCGCGACAAGGACACCGCCGAAATGGCCTTCCGCGCGGCGATGACCGGCCATCAGGTGTTCACCACCCTGCACACCAATTCCGCACTCGGCGTGTTTCCGCGCCTGATGGACATCGGTATCCAGCCCGGCATCCTCGCCGGCAACATCATCGGCGTCATCGCCCAGCGGCTGGTGCGCAAGCTGTGCCCGCACTGCAAGGAGGCCTACACGCCGGATGAAGACGAGGCGCGCATCCTCGCTACCGACCTTGCCCAGCCGCCGCAGATTTATCGCGCTACCGGCTGCCCGGCATGCGGCCACAAAGGCTACCGGGGGCGGCTGGCCCTGATCGAGCTGCTGCGGATGGACCCCGAGCTCGACGAACGGGTGGCCAACCATGCGCCGCTGCACGAAATCCGCCGCGCCGCATTCGAGCACGGCTATCACCCGCTGGCGGAAGACGGCGTCAAGCGGGTGCTGGATGGCACCACCTCGCTGGCGGAAGTGGCGCGGGTGGTGGATTTGACGGGGCGGGTGTGAACGTGTCTGTTTCTTCGCTTTCATTTGAACTAAAGCGACGGCTTCGCTTTTCGCCTGTGGGCGAGTCACTTTCTTTTGCGTGGACAAAAGAAAGTAACCAAAGAAAAAGCCACCCCTGGTGTGTCGGCCTTCGGCTCCCCTGCGATACTCGCCGGCCGGGGCGGCGCGGGAACTCGCCCTGGCGGGCTCAGACACCCCGCACCTCTCTTCCCCGGCCGGCTGCACTTCTCGGCGACACACAAGGGGCGCACTTGCGAACGCCTGTGCTTGGCGCAGGACGGATAACAGGCGATGGCGGCACCCTGGGTTGTCCCCCTTCAGCGCTGCCGATTTGGTGTGGGCGGGCGGGGAAAAAGCGGAACCGTGTCCGAGCTCCGCAGCAAGGCACGTTTTGTGTGCCTTGCCAGGGCGAGTTGGTGGAGCGCCCG
>NZ_JANJXQ010000085.1 GCF_024708915.1 Thiobacillus sp. | reverse complement strand
CCCGGCAGCCTGGAAGCGATCGCGCGGCTGACGCGCGAGGGCTGGCGCGTGGTGGTGGCGACCAACCAGTCGGGGCTTGCGCGCGGGCTGTTCGAAATGGCGACCCTGAACGCGATCCACGCCAAGATGCACAAGGCGGTGGCGCAGGCGGGCGGGCGCATCGAGGCGGTGTTCTACTGTCCGCACGCGGCCGACATGAACTGCGCCTGCCGCAAGCCGAAACCGGGCCTGTTCGACGAGATCGCCGCACGCTACGGGCGGGATCTCGCCGGCGTGCCGGCTATAGGCGATTCGCTGCGCGACCTGCTGGCGGCGGCCAGCGTGGGCGCCCGTCCGCTGCTGGTGCGGACCGGCAAGGGCGAAAAAACCCTGGCGGCGGGCAGCCTGCCCGAGAACACGCCGGTATTTGCCAACCTGAGCGAGGTGGTCGATTACCTGCTCAAGGCGGCGGCATGAATTTGCTCCGCTCGCTGATTTTCATGGTTCTGCAAACCGTGCTGACGGTTTTCTTCAGTCTGGTTGCCTTGCTCAGCTTTCCGTTTTCGGCGCATACGCGTTACCGGATGATTACCGGCTATAACCGCATTGTGATCTGGCTGGCGCGCTGGGTGCTCGGCATCCGCTATGTGGTGAAGGGCGCTGAAAACCTGCCGGATCAGCCTGCCGTCGTTCTCGCCAAGCACCAGTCGGCGTGGGAAACCGTGGCGTTCCTGTTCCTGTTTCCGCCGGTCTCGCCGGTCATCAAGCAGGAACTGCTGAACGTGCCGTTTTTTGGCTGGGCATTCCGCATGCTCTCGCCCATCGCCATCGACCGCGGTGCCGGGCGCGAAGCGCTCAAGCAGATCGTCGCCCGGGGCAAGGAAAAAATCGCGCAGGGATTCTGGGTGCTGGTGTTTCCCGAAGGCACCCGCGTCGCCCCCGGCGAAAAAGGCCGCTATGGCATAGGCGGCGGCTGGCTGGCGGCGGAAAGCGGCGTGCCCATCGTGCCGGTGGCGCACAACGCGGGCGAGGTGTGGCCGAAAAATGCCTTCATCAAACGTCCCGGCACCATCACCGTCAGCATTGGCCCGGCCATCGACACGGCCGGCAAAAGTGCGGCCGAACTCACCCGCGCGGTCGAGGCCTGGATCGAGGCCGAAATGGCGAGGCTGCCCCCTGCTGCCGCACGCCAATAACGGGGTGTTGCAGCTCGGCGGCATCGCGGTGCCGTTTGCGCTCAAGCGCTCGCGCCGCCGCCGCACGCTCGGCTTGACCGTGACGTCGTGCGAAGTGCGCATTCATGCGCCGAGCTGGACGCCGCGCGCCGAGATCGAGCGTTATGTCGTGCTGCAGCGCGGCTGGCTCACCCGCGCCTGGGCACGGATGCAGGCGCGCGCAGCGCAACCCGGGGCGCTCGCCGCGAACGAGGTGCGTTATCTGGGGCGCGTCCTTGCGCTCGATATCCGGCCTTCATTGTTCAGCGAGGTGCGCCGCCATGGCGGCACACTGCGCATTCATGCGCCGTACGATGCCGACGCCGGATCCTTGATCCGCAACTGGCTGCAACTTCGCGCCGAACGCCTGCTGGCCTGGCGGCTCGCACGCATCGCCCGCAAACTGGGGCGCACGCCCAGCCGTTTTGCCCTGTCCGACGCGCAAACCCAATGGGGCAGCTGCACCCGGCATGGCCACATCCGCCTCAACTGGCGGCTGGTGCAGGCGCCGCTCGCGCATATCGACTACGTTGCCGCGCATGAGCTCGCCCACCTCGTCCACCTCGACCATTCGCCGCGCTTCTGGGCGCAGGTCGCGGCGCTGTGTCCGGACGCGCTTGCGCGGCGCGCCGAGTTGCGCACAATGAGTACAACGCTGTTCCAGGTTTGAGTTTGACTTTTCTTCCGCGCAGGACGCGAAGGCGCGCGAAGGAAAAACCAGGATCGCTCGTCGAGCGAAGAACCCATCTTCCGGCAAGGATTCGTCTTTGCTTTTGGATTTTCTTCGCGCCCTTCGCGGATAACAGAATGAAAGGCCTGCTGTCATGAGAATCCTGCACACCATGCTGCGCGTCGGCGACCTCGACCGTTCGATCGATTTCTACACCAGCGTGCTCGGCATGAAACTGCTGCGCCGCAAGGACTACCCCGGTGGGAAGTTCACGCTTGCTTTCGTCGGCTACGACAGCGAGGACAAGGCGGCGGTGCTCGAGCTGACTTACAACTGGGGCGTCGACCAATACGAAACCGGCAGCGGCTACGGCCACATCGCCATCGAGGTCGACGACGCCTACGCCGCGTGCGACGCCGTCGCAGCCAGGGGCGGCAAGGTGCTGCGCCCGGCCGGGCCGATGTCGCATGGCACCACGGTGATCGCGTTCATCGAAGATCCCGACGGCTACCCGATCGAATTCATCCAGAAGGGAACCGCCGGGTGGGTGAAGGAATGAGCGGAGTAACGGGTATGCGCCCGCGCCGCAGCGCGCGCTAACCGATTGCCTTGGTGATCAGCGGCACCAGGGGTTCCGGCAATGCGATCTTGCCGGACAGCGCGAAGCCCTGGGCGGTCTTCGACATCTTCTGCCATGTCTTGCGGATGATATCCAGCCATTTCGCCTCGTCGTAGTCGGGCTTGCCCTGGGCGAAGGCCAGCATGTAATGCTCGATGAAGACAAGGTCGGCGATGTCTTCCAGCAATTGCGTTTCCGGATTGCTCTTGATGCCGCGCTTGCTCACCGCCTTCTTGACGCGTTCGATGCTTGCGTCGTCGTAGCCGGCCTGGCGCATCAGCTCGCCCGTGGTATCGGCGTGAAACGTGTAAAGCCCGGTGCGCCACGCGTGATAGCCCTCCTTGTTCATCGGATAGCTGCTGCGCGGCACCTTCCAGCGCTGGATGTGCTGGGCGCGCACTGCCAGTTGCGCCACCTCGGAGGCTTGCGGTGCAAAGCGGGCGATCATGTCCGACATGCGGCGGCCGTAAAGCAGTTCCTTGGGCTGGCCTTCATCCTGATTGGGGTCTTCCGCATTGGCGGCATCAAACAGTGCCATCGCTCGACTGAAGCGTTCCTGATTCTCGATCATCGTTAGCATTCCTGGGTTGGGGGGTAGGCTATCCAGAGTCGTTTCCTGGATAGGCCGGAATATTTTCCTGGGCCGCACGGCCGGTGTCGGTTTCCATCCTCGATTATCTCAAACATCCGGGCCAGCGGCCCGGCTATCCCATCGATCGGCGCCGGCGAAGCTTGCATTTCCGGATCGGGCCCCAAGATACGTCGAATGTGTTTCATCAACCCCCAGCCGACTCGACCCAGAGGAATCCCGCCGTGACCGATCTCTTTTCCCCCGCCCGCTTCGGCGCCATCGAACTTGCCAACCGCGTGGTGATGTCGTCGCTGACGCGCAACCGCGCCGGTGCGGGCAACGTGCCGACGCCGCAGGTGGCCGAATACTATCGCCAGCGCGCCTCGGCCGGGCTCATCCTGACCGAGGCTTCGCCGGTCTGCGCGGCGGGCCACGGCTATCCCCGCACGCCCGGCATCCATACGCCCGAACAGATCGCGGGCTGGAAGCAGGTGACCGATGCGGTGCATGGCGCCGGCGGGAAGATCGCGCTGCAACTGTGGCATGTGGGGCGGATTTCGCATCCCGATCTGCAGCCGGGCAGCGCCCTGCCGGTCGCGCCGTCGGCGATCCGTCCGCCCGGCCAGGTGTTCACCGGGCAGGAAATGAAGGATTTCGTCACGCCGCGCGCGCTCGAACTTGCGGAAATCCCCGCCCTGGTCGCCGACTTCGGGCAGGCCGCGCGCAATGCCGCCGATGCGGGTTTCGACGGCGTGGAAATCCACGCCGGCAATGGCTATCTGCTGGATCAGTTTCTGCGCTCGTCGACCAACCGGCGCACCGATGCCTACGGCGGCAGCAAGGAAAACCGGGCGCGCCTGCTGCTGGAAGTGCTGGATGCCGTGTGCCGGGAAATCGGCAGCGACCGCACCGGTCTGCGGCTGTCTCCGGTGACGCCATTCAACGACATCAGCGACGACCATCCACAGGAGACGTTCGATTACGTTGTCGGCCAGCTCAATTCGCTGCAACTCGCTTTTCTGGACGTGTTGCAGGGAGCCGGCGGCACCCCCCGGGAAGAGTGGCCGCCATTCGATTACGACAGGCTGCGTGCGCTGTATTCGGGCAACCTGATCCTCAACAACGATTACGATTTTGCAATGGCACAGGCTGCGGTGACGTCGGGTACCGCCGACGCGATTGCGTTCGGCCGTCTGCTGCTGGCCAATCCCGATCTGGTGGAACGATTCCGCCGCGGCGCGGCCTTGAATCCGCCCGATTACGCAACGTTCTACGGCGGGGATGAGAAGGGGTATACCGACTATCCCTTCCTGCCGGGCTGAACCGGCCTCGCTCAGCCGAACAGCGGCTGGGGACGGTGGATGGCGTAGCCCTGGGCATAGTCGACGCCGATTTCGCGCAGCCGCCGCAACGCCGCCTCGCTCTCGACGAATTCGGCGATCGTCTTCAGACCGAGCGCAGCGCCGACGCGGTTGATGGCCTCGACCATGGCGAAATCGGCGGCATCCTCGGCGATATGCCGCACCAGGCTGCCGTCGATCTTGAGATAGTCAACCGGCAGGTTCTTCAGGTAGCTGAATGAAGACATGCCGCTGCCGAAATCGTCCAGCGCGAACTGGCAGCCGAACCGCTTGATGGCGTGCATCACTTCGCGGGTGCGCCCGAAATGGCTCACCGCCACGGTCTCGGTGATTTCGAAGCACAGCCGGTCCCCCGCCAGCGTTGTACGGCGCAGCGCGTCTTCCAGAAAGTCCATGAACGTATCGTCGTTGAGGCTGGCGCCGGACAGGTTGATGGCGCAATGCGTGGCCCGGATGCGCGCCATTTCCGCCTGCAGGCGACCGCCTTGCCCGTCCAGCAGCAGATGCTGGATGACCCAGCGGTCGATGGCAGGCATCAGCCCGTAGCGTTCGGCCGCCGGGAAAAACCGGTCCGGCGCAACGATCGCGCCGTCCTCGTCGATCAGGCGCAGCAGCATTTCGACATGCCCGGCTCCCTCCCCTGGAACGTGTCTCAGGTCGAGAATCTGCTGCTGCCAGATCTGCAAGCGGTTTTCGTCCAGCGCCTTCTGCAGGCGAGCCACCCATTGCATTTCCTGGCGCCTGCCGGTGCAGGCGGTGCCGCCGGAATAGGCCTGTACGCGGTTGCGTCCCCGGTCCTTGGCAACGTAACAGGCGGCATCGGCCGCGCTCAACGCGTCTTCCGCGGAAACCGTGTCGCTGCCGATGGAACACAGGCCGACGCTGGCCGTCACCTCGACGCTGCGTCCATTCCAGGCGAAGCGATAGCCGGCCATGGCGGCGCGCAAGGTTTCCGCCACCCGCATGCCTTCTTCGATCGACTGGTCATGCAGCAGCAGTCCGAATTCGTCGCCGCCCAGGCGAGCGATCACGTCGCGCTGGCTCGTCAGCCGCTTCAGATGCCGGCCCAGCTGGCGCAGCAGCTCGTCGCCGGCCAGGTGGCCGCAGCTGTCGTTGACCAGCTTGAACTGGTCGAGGTCGATATAAACCAGGACATGCGATCCGCGGCGGGTTTTCGCGTTGCCGACCAGGGCATGCAGGCGTTGCTGGAATTCGCGCCGGTTGACCAGTCCAGTCAGATCGTCGTGGCGGGTATGGTGCTGCAACGCGGTTTGCAGCAGCCTGCGCTCGGTGACGTCGCGCAGGATGCCGATCACCAGTTCGCCGCTATTCAGGCGTACGCGGTTCATGCTGATTTCAACCCAGCGCGGCTCGCCGCGCGGCGGATCGATCTCCATTTCGAAGCGCGTTGCCCGCCCCTCAAGCACGGTGCGGAAATGCTCGCGGAACAGGGCGCCGGTCTCGGTCAGGCCAAATAGCTCGGTAATCGGCATGCGCCGCCCATGCGCGGTCAGCTCGGTTTCGCTGACCCCGAGCCAGGTGGCCATGAGCGGGTTGGCGACATGGAATTTCATCTCGTCGCAGACGACAAAAATGCCGTCGTTGGCGCTATCGATATAGGCGCGCAGCAACTCACGCTCGATTTCGGGCTCCAGGCCCGGCGGGCAGGCTGAGGGTGGGTATTGAGTGCGGGTGTCCATAAGGTTGGGGCAGGCGACTACCTGAGTATCGGATTTGGGCCATCAAGCTTGAGCCGCCAGTCCGCTTCGCTCACCTTGCCTGCAGGTGAGGTTTACGCTGCGCGGTTTTGCCCGGCCAGATGCCGGGTGATGGCTTCGTAATCGGCGACGGCGAGATTTTCCGCGCGCTTGCCGGGGTCGATGCCGAGCGCGGTAAAGTCAGCGGGCTTGAGCAGGCTGCCGAGCGTGTTCTTCAGGGTCTTGCGACGCTGCGAAAACGCGGCGGCGACGACGCGCGCGAACAGCGCCTCGTCGAGCGGGGCGATTTCAGCCGGGGTTTTGGGGATCAGGCGGACGACTGCGGAATCGACCTTGGGTGGCGGGTTGAAGGCGGCAGGCGGGACGTCGAGCAGCCATTCCAGGTGAAAACGGCGCTGCAGCATGATCGACAGGCGTCCGTAATCGGCGGTCGAAGGCGCGGCGACCATGCGTTCGACGACTTCCTTCTGCAGCATGAAGGTCATGTCGCGGATGTGCCCGGCGAACGCCATCAAGTGGAACAGCAGCGGCGTGGAGATGTTGTAGGGCAGGTTGCCGACGATGCGCAGATCGTGGCCCAGCGCGGCGAAATCGAATTTCAGCGCGTCGCAGCCGTGCACGCTGAGCCGCTCGGCCGGCCAGGTTCTTTGCAGGCGCGCGACGATGTCGCGGTCGAGTTCCACGGCGTGCAGGTGCGGCAGGCGCTCGAGCAGGGGCCGCGTCAGTGCGCCGAGGCCGGGGCCGATCTCGACCACGATGTCGGATATCTGCGGGTGGATGGCATTGACGATGGCATGGATGATGCCGTCGTCGATGAGGAAATTCTGGCCGAAGCGTTTGCGGGGGGGGTGCATGTCAGGGGGCTGGACTCAAGGGGCAAGTTTCAGGATGCAAGATCCACGTTGCAAGGGGCGGGCGTACGCCCTGGCGCTCACGGCTTACCGTTTGCCGCTCGCCATCTCCAAGGCCATTTCAATCGCGGCAAGCAGGCTGCCCGCTTCCGCCCGCCCCGTGCCGGCGAGATCGAGCGCGGTGCCGTGGTCGACCGAGGTGCGGATGAACGGCAGGCCCAGCGTGACGTTCACGCCGGCGCCGAAGCTGGCGTATTTGAGCACCGGCAGGCCCTGGTCGTGATACATCGCCAGCACGGCATCGCAGCGCTCGCGGCGGATGCGCGAAAACAGCGTGTCGGCGGGCAGCGGGCCGACGAGGTTCATGCCTTCGCCACGCAGGCGGTCGAGCGCGGGTCCGATGACGTCGATTTCCTCG
This sequence comes from Thiobacillus sp., assembly GCF_024708915.1. The sequence continues at coordinate 40,136 of NZ_JANJXQ010000085.1, read as the reverse complement.
CGCCCGAGGTGGCCGGATTCGCCGGCATGCGGATTGAGCCCGGCCACCAGGATACGCGGTCGAATGACGCCGAATTTGCTTTGCAGGTCGGCGTGCAGGATGCGGATCGCCTCGTCGAGCAGCGCGGGCGTGATGGCGTCGGCCACCTCGCGCAAAGGCAGATGGGTGGTGGCGAGCGCGACGCGCAGGCCGCCGCCGGCAAGCATCATCACGACTTTTTCGGTTCCGCTGCGGTCGGCCAGGTATTCGGTGTGGCCGGTGAAGGCAAAGCCGGCATCGTTGATGACGCCCTTGTGCACCGGCGCGGTGACGACGGCGCCATAGCTGCCGTCCATGCAGCCGGCGAGGGCGGCGTCGAGCAGGGCGAGCACGTGGGCGCTGTTGCCGCGGTCGAGCACGCCTGCGGTGACGGGGGCCGCGGCCGGAATGTGGCGCACATGCAGGCGGCCCGGCCGCTGCGCGGGGACGGCGTCGCCGCTGACGAAATCGGGCGCGATGCCGAGCTGGACGGCGCGTGCGCGCAGCACTCCGATATCGCCCAATACCGAGAGGCGGCATGGCAGCGCCTGCTGCGACAGCGCGATGCAGAGGTCGGGCCCGATTCCGGCGGGTTCGCCGGCGGTGAGGGCGAGAACGGGCAGATTCGCGGCTTCGCTCACCCTCGGGGTACCCGGATCAATCGAGCGGACGCAGTTCGACGTAGGCCGAGTCGCGGATCTGCCGCACCCAGTCCTGGAAGGCTTCTTCCCCCTTGCGCTCGCGGATGGCCTGACGCGCCAGCAGTTTCTGGCGTTCCTGCGTGACGTCCTGCTCGCGGCGCTCCAGCACCTGGATCAGGTGCCAGCCGAAAGGCGACTGGATCGGCGCGCTGACCCCGCCGGGCTGCAGGGCGTCCATCGCTTTCTCGAAATCGGGCACGGTGTCGCCGGGATTGAGCCAGCCGAGGTCGCCGCCCTTGGAGGCACTGGCGTCCTCGGAGTGCAGGCGTGCGAGCTCGTCGAATTTCACGCCGTTGTCGACGCGCTCTTTCAGTTGCAGCAGGCGGTTGCGGGCATCCGATTCCGAGGTAAGCTCGTTGGTCTTGATGAGGATGTGGCGGGCGTGCGTCTGCGTGACGTTGAGCGCCACGTCCAGCCCGCGCTTGTCGTTGAGCTTGAGGATGTGAAAGCCGTTGCTGCTTTTCAGCAGCGGGGCGACCTGGTCCGGCTGCAGCGGCTTCAGCGCGTCGGCGAACAGGGCCGGCATCTTGCCGCTGGCGCGCCAGCCGAAAGCGCCGCCCTGCAGCGCGTTGGGGGCGTCGGAATGGCTGGCCGACAGCTGGGCGAAATCGGCGCCCCTGGCGAGCTGGGCGAGGATATCCTCGGCGCGGTCGCGGCGCGCCTGGATCTGTTCGGGCGAGGCGTTCTCCGGCACGGTGACGAGGATGTGGGCGAAGTTGTATTCCGTCTCCACGCCCTGCTGTGCCTGGGTTTGCAGATAGCCTTCGATCTCGGCGTCGCTGACGGCGATGCGGTTGTCGACGTCGCGTTCACGGGCGCGTGCAATCAGGATTTCATTGCGGATGGTGCTGCGCATGTGGTCGAGGCTCTGGCCGTCCTTTTCCAGCGCGGCCTGCAACCCGGCCATGTCGAGCTTGTTCTGCGCGGCGATGCGCTGCAGGGCGCGTTCGACCTGCGTCGGGTCGACCCGCACGCCGGTGCTGCGGGCGTGCTGCTGCAAGGCGAGTTCGGTGACCATGCGCTCGAGCAGCTGTTTTTCCAGTATCTCGCGTGACGGCAGCGGGGTGTTCTGCCGCGACAGGTTGCGCACGACTTCGTCGTAACGCTTGACGAGCTCCTGGCGGGTAATGACTTCGTCGTTGACGACGGCAACGATATGGTCGAGCGGCTGCACCGCGGCGTGGGCCGGCAGCAGGGTCGAGGCGGCGATCAGCAGCGCCAGTACCCAGTGCGGGCGGCGCCATTCAGGGTGTTTGAAGAATTTCATTGCTTGGCCTGTATCCGGGAACACTTTGTTTCAAAACGTCGAGCGGGTTGGCGCCCAGGCGCCCCATGCCGCTCAACTCGAGCTGGATGAAAAACGCATCGGTGGACTGGTCTTCCTTGGTGGCCAGGCGCTGGAACACACCGCGCACCGCCCAGCAGCCGCCATTGTATTCAAGCCCGGCCAGCCCTTCGACCAGCTTGTCGTCCTGGAACGAATAGTTGTAGCGGAACATGCCGTACCAGCGCCTGGTCAGCGGCCATTGCGCGGACAAATCGATCTGCTCGGTGGCTTGGTCGATGAAACGGTAGCCGAAGTTCAACGTGCGGCCGGGCCCGGGGCGATAGGACGCGCCCAGGTTCTGCCGGATGGTGGTGCCGTTCTGGGTGTCGAACTGCCAAGCGGTGTCGATGCGCCAGTCGCGCGTGATCTGCCCGCTGACGGCGGCGAGCAGATCGGTGGCGCTGCTGGTGCGCGGGGGCACGCCGGGCAGGCCGACTTGCTGCGTGCTGAAGTAATAGCGCTGGCCAAGGGTGACCTGCAGGCGCTCCAGTCCGCTTTCGGCCTCGATGAAGCGGCTGGTGACGGCGAGCGTCAGCTGGTTGGCGTCGTTGACGCGGTCGCCGCCGATGAACTGGTTCTCGGTGAACATCTGCGCGTAGCTGAAATCGAGCAGCGCGGTGTCGAACACCGGGATCGCATCCTGATTGCGATACGGAGCGTATACATAGTAGGCGCGCGGCTCCAGCGTCTGCTCGAAATCGTGGCCGGCAAAGCGGAACGGGCGGTCGAAAGTGACGCCGGAATCGAGGCTGAGGATGGGCAGGTTGCGCGAGATGCGCTGTTTGTCCACGCTGTCGTCCAGGTCGTAATAGCTGCTGTGCCAGCCGATCTGCGGGGTGAAAAAGCCGAACGAGTTGGTCAGCGGCAGGCGCAGCGTCGGGTAGGCCAGCGCGCGGGTGCCTTCGGTCTGCGTGGGGTGGGCAAAGCGGGTGGCTTCGCTGTCCAGCTTGAACTCGAGCCCGTTGCCGAAGGTTTTCGTCATGCCCAGGCGGGCCTGCGGCAACCGTGCGTAAGGTTCGAGAATAGGGAGGGTCGACGTGGAGTCCTGCAGCGTCTGGTAGCTTTGCGCGCGCAATTCGGCATGCCAGTTGGCGTGTTGTGTGGTCAGCCAGGCTTCGCGATTGAGATGGGTAAGCGAGGTGATGGAAATGAGATTGGACAGGTCGCGGAAATAATCGTCGTCGGACACGCGATTGAACACCATGCCGGCCTGGGTGTTCGCGTTCAGGGCGGTTTCGTTCTTCAGCGCCACACTCCAGCGCGTGCGTTCGGCCACGCTGTCGTTGGGCAGGTATTCGAGGCGATTTTCACCGTGGGCGCCCGCCAGCAGGTAGCGGAATTCACCGCCCAGCTGAACGCCCCGCTTGGACAGCAGGCGCGGGTAGAGTGTGGCGTCGTAGTTGGGCGCGAGATTGAGGTAATACGGCACCAGGATATCGAGGCCGCTGCGCTCGGTGGTACCGAAAGTGGGCGCCAGCATGCCGGTCTTGCGTGCATCGCTGAGCGGGAAATCCACCCACGGCGTATACAGGATGGGCACACCGAGAAACCGCAGGGAAGCGTGGCGCGCCGTGCCCACGCTGCGGGTCCGGTCGATGTCGAGGTCGCTCACCTTGAGGAACCAGTCGTCGTTGTCCGCCGAACAGGTGGTATAGGTGGCGTCCTGTAGCTTGAAGTGATTTTCGTCGATGAACTCGATGCGGTCGGCGTTGCCGCGCCCCTGCTGCGACGGGAACCGGTATACCGGCTGGGTGAGCTCGCCGCTGTAGTCATCGAGGTTGAATTTGAAGGTGTCGCCGGCTACCTGCAGCGCGGCCTGCTCCAGCCGCACCTGGCCGCGTGCTTCCACCCGGCTCAGCGTGGTGTCGTAGCGCAGCCAGTTGGCGAAGAAGTTCTGCCCGGCCTGGCGGGCTTCCACCTGGCCGCTGGCTTCGATGACGTTGGCGGCGGTCGATTCGATGCGATCGGCCGTCACGAACAGCGGCCCCGCCTTGCCTGCCGCCGCCGAGCCGGCGAGCTCGACGTCTTTTTTCAGCGCGAGTCCGTTCGCTGCCGCAGAAGCAGCGGTCAGCAACAACACGACAAGCGCAAAGCCGGGCAGGATGGACAAGCGATGTAAAATCCGGAAGTTCGTTATTCGGAGCAGTGTGGCTGTGGAGCGTTTGCAAGCATTACAAGGCTGGGCCGCCCGTCAATTGGGGGGGGGTGCGCTGGACATCGCCCCGGCGTCGGCGGACGCCAGCTTTCGCCGTTATTTTCGCGTGACTGCCAAAGGCCGCGATTATATCGTGATGGACGCGCCGCCGGCGCACGAGGATTGCCGCCCGTTCGTCGCGGTGGCGCGGCTGTTCGGCGACGCCGGCGTGCACGTGCCGCAGGTGCTGGCGCAGGACCTGGAGCAGGGCTTTCTGCTGCTGAGCGATCTGGGCAACGTCACCTACCTGTCGGCGCTCGACCAGGCCGCACTCAATCAGGACGTGGCGCGCGAGCTGTATCTGGCGTCGAACGATGCGCTGATCCGCATCCAGCAGGCGAGCCGTCCCGGCGCGCTGCCGGAATACGACCGCGCGCTGCTGACCCGCGAACTGATGCTGTTTCCCGAGTGGTATGTGGCGAAACATCTCGGCGTCACGATGAAGGACGACCAGAAGGCCATCCTCGACACCGTGTTCGAGCGCCTGCTCGCCAACAATCTGGCGCAGCCACGGGTCTACGTGCACCGCGACTGGCATTCGCGCAACCTGATGGTCGCCGACCCCAATCCCGGTATTCTCGACTTCCAGGATGCGGTCCACGGCCCCATCACCTACGACCTCGCCTCGATCTACCGCGACGCCTATGTCCAGTGGGACGAGGAGCAGCAGCTCGACTGGGTGATCCGCTACTGGGAAAAGGCGCGCGCGGCCCGCCTGCCGGTGCGCGAGGATTTCGGCGAGTTCTGGCGCGATTTCGAATGGATGGGCGCGCAGCGCCAGATCAAGGTGCTCGGCATTTTCGCGCGGCTGTATCACCGCGACGGCAAGGACGGGTATCTCAAGGATATGCCGCGGGTGATGCATTACCTGCGCAAGGTGTGCGAGCGGTATGACGAGTTGAAGCCGCTGCTGTTTTTGCTGGATGGGCTGGAGAACAGGGAAGTGAAGGTGGGGTATACGTTCTGATGGGGATCAAGTCCCTCGCCCGCAAGCGGGAGATAAGCAGCGACTTGCCGCTTTAGCGGCTTATGTCGATTGCTTAGTAGTTTCATCAGGGTTGGGGGAGAGGGTTCTACGCTGTAGCCGGAAACTGTGCAGGACCGCTGGCCGTTGGCCGGGGGTAGCCCGGCGGCTAGTCACTTTTCTTGTCTCGCCAAGAAAAGTAACCAAAAGAAGGCGACCCCGACATCCCCGGCTTCCCGAAAATCGAGCCTGCCGGACGGGCGGCGAAGAACTCGCCCCGCTTTGCTGTTTTGAATTTTGTTTTTCGTGAGCGGGGCTCAAACACCTTCGCCGCTGATCCGCCCGGCAGACCCGATTTTCGGCGGGGCTGCAAGGGGAGGAAAGTCAAAACCAGGCGGTGATGACAGGGGGTTTGCGATTACTATTTGGACTTAGATCCGGCGCATTGCCTCTGCGATTTATGCGCCCTACAAGAGTTGATAGGGGGCATATGAGTTTTCTTGCAGAATTAGCACGGGATTATGCAGCTCTTCTGATTTCAATTTGTGCCTTGTTTCTCACCATCAGCCAAACTAGAGCAACACATAAACATAACCGTCTGACTGTCAGGCCGCATATTGCCACCTATACGGGTAGCAAAGAAGACCTGGAGCGTGCAGGCGTTAGGCTAATTGAAGTCAGAATTACAAATAGTGGGCTTGGCCCCGCAATTATTAAAAGCTTTGAACCGCTGTTAGATGGTGTTCCTTTGAAGGCCGATGAGCCTGATGATTTATTTCCTGTGGTCGCGAAAACCATACCAGCCGCGTTGATCAGTGATGAATGCTATATCACGGTTCTTCGACCAGGGCATGTGATGGCAAAAGATGAGGTAGTCACGATTGTGCATCTGGCAATGGTTCCCACCATTCATGATGACCCAGAAGCATTGAAAAGCGCGTTGAATCGGTTCCATATACGGGTTAGGTATGAATCCGGCTATGAGGAGCTATTTGTTTATGATTCAAGGGATCACAGAATAGTAAGTTGAGAGTCAATTTCATCTTGGCTCGTTTGGCCACCAGGGCTGATGATTGCAGTGAGTTTTTTATATTGAATACCGAACACACCCAAACCGCCATGATCCTCGCCGCCGGCCGCGGTGAGCGCATGCGCCCGCTCACCGACCACACGCCCAAGCCGCTCTTGCCGGTCGGCGGCAAGCCACTCATCGTCTGGCATATCGAACGCCTGCGTGCGGCGGGCTTCACCCACATCGTTATCAACCATGCTCATCTCGGCCAGCAGATCGAAACCGCGCTGGGGAACGGAGCGGCGCTGGGCGTGGCCATTGAGTATTCGCGCGAAGTCAGCGCACTGGAAACCGCGGGCGGCATCGCCACCGCGCTGCCGCTGATTGAAGGCGACGTCTTTCCCGTGGTGAACGGCGACATCTACTGCGAATACGATTTCAGCCGTCTGGCCGAACCGATGGCGCGGCTCGCTGCGGGGCGCGACCAGGCGCATCTGGTGCTGGTCGACAATCCGCCTCACCACCCGCAAGGCGATTTCGTGCTCGACGGTAGCCGGATCGTTGCCTCACTCCTTACGCCTCCCCCCTCACGCCTCACCTTCTCCGGCATCGGCGTCTATCACCGCGCGCTGTTCGCCCATACCCGGGCGGGCGAGAAGGCGCCGCTGGCCCCGCTGCTGAGGCTGGCGATCGATGCCGGACGCGCGAGCGGCGAACGTTTCGCCGGACGCTGGGTCGATGTGGGGACGCCCGAACGTTTGCACCAACTCGACCAAAGCCTGCGCACCCATGTTTGACGCCTCCGTTTACGCCAACCGCCGCGCGCGGCTGGCCGCCGCCCTCGGCGACGGCATTGCCATCGTCGCCACCGCTCCCGAGGTGCCGCGCAACCGCGACACCCACTATCCCTACCGGCACGACAGCTATTTCTATTGGCTGACCGGCTTCGCCGAGCCCGAGGCGGTGGTGGTGCTGGTCGGCGGCGCGGCGCCGCAATCGATCCTGTTCTGCCGCGACAAGGACGAGACGCGCGAGATCTGGGACGGCTTCCGCCATGGCCCGGCGGCGGCGCAGCAGCAGTTCGGTTTCGATGCCGCCCATTCGGTCGCGGAACTCGACGCCAGGCTGCCCGAGCTGATGGGCAACCGCGCGCGCCTCGCCTACGCGGTGGGGCAGGACCCGGCATGGGATGCGCGGGTGATCGGCTGGCTCAACGCGGTGCGGGCGAAGACGCGGCAGGGTATCGTCGCGCCGGGCGAGATCGTCGACGTGCGGCATGCGCTCGACGAGATGCGCCTGGTCAAGGATGCCCACGAACTGGCCCTGATGCGCCGTGCCGCCGAGATATCCACCCGCGCGCATGGCATCGCGATGCGCGCGACCCGGCCGGGCCGCCACGAATACGAGATCGAGGCCGAACTGCTGTGCGCCTTCCGCAGCGGCGGCGCCGAGGCGCCGGCCTATACGTCCATCGTCGCCAGCGGCGCCAACGCCTGCGTGCTGCATTACGTCTTCAACAACCAGCCGCTCGTCGACGGCGACCTGCTGCTGATCGACGCCGCCGCCGAGTTCGGCAGCTATGCCGCCGACATCACCCGCACCTTCCCGGTAAACGGCCGCTTCTCGGCGGCGCAGAAGGACGCCTATGAACTGGTGCTGGCGGCGCAGGCGGCGGCCATCGACGCGGTCCGTCCGGGCAGCCACTGGAATTCACCGCACGAGGCGGCGGTGCGCGTGCTGACGCAGGGCATGGTCGATCTCAAGCTGCTTGCCGGCAGCGTCGACGGCCTGATCGAGTCGAAAGCCTACGAGCGTTTCTACATGCACCGTACCGGCCATTGGCTGGGCATGGACGTGCACGATGCCGGCGAATACAAGCTGCATGGCGAATGGCGCCCGCTGGTGCCGGGCATGACCCTGACCGTCGAGCCGGGCCTGTATATCCGCCCGGCGGACGACGTGCCCGAGGCCTTGTGGAACATCGGCATCCGCATCGAGGACGACGTGGTGGTGACCGAGTCCGGCTGCGAGGTGCTGACCTCGCCGCCGAAAACCGTGGATGAAATCGAAGCGTGGATGAACGGATGAAGCCTGTGCTGATCGTCGGCGCCGGCCCGGTCGGCGCGGTGTGCGCGCTGGCGCTGCAGCAGCAGGGGGTCGCTGCGCAGGTGCTGGAAGCGCAGCCGGAAGACGCACGCGTCGACACCCGCACGCTGGCGCTGTCGCATGGCTCACGGCAGATCCTCGAGCGCCTCGGTGTGTGGGCGCGGCTGGATGGCGTCACCCCGATCGACCGCATTCACATTTCCCAGCGCGGTGCGCTCGGCGTGGCGCGGCTGTCGGCAGAGGAGGTGAACGTGCCGGCACTCGGCTACGTGCTGCCCTACGCCTCGCTCACCGCGGTGCTGAAGCGGGTGCTGGCCGATGCCGGCATCGCAGTCGATTATGGCGTGGCGGTGACGCGCATCGAATCCGGCAGCGAGATGGCAAGCCTGCATGCGGCAGACGGCCGTGTCCATGCCGCACCGCTGGTGGCGGTGGCCGACGGCGGGCGCGGCGAGGCGGCGCCCAAACCCAAACTCGAACGCGACTACGACCAGATGGCGGTGGTGTGCGAAGTGCAGACCGAACTGCCGCACGCCAACCAGGCGTTCGAGCGCTTCACCCCGGAAGGGCCGGCCGCGCTGCTGCCGAAGGGTGATCGCTACGCCCTGGTATGGACTGCCAGCAGGGAAGACGCCGAGCGGATTGCCGCGTTGCCCGACGACGCATTTCTCGCCGCCTTGTACCGCCATTTCGGCGGGCGCCAGGGGCTGTTTCTGCAAGCCAGCCCGCGCAAGACCTTCCCGCTGAAACTCGCCTGGACCGGCAGCGAGGCGGCCGCCCGCGTGGTGCGCATCGGCAACGCCGCGCAGACGCTGCACCCGGTCGCGGGGCAGGGCTTCAACATCGGCCTGCGCGACGCCTGGGAACTGGCGAGTCTGTGCGGCGACACGGCGGCGCGCGAGATCGGCAGCGCGGCCATGCTCGCCGCCTATACCCGCGGGCGGCGCGCCGACGTGTTCGGCGGCCTCGGCTTCACCGACTTCCTGGTGCGCACCTTCTCCAATGACATCGGATTGTTGCGGCACGCACGCGGCCTCGGCCTGCTGGCACTGGAAACCTTGCCGCCGCTGAAGACCTTCGTCGCGCGGCGCATGATGTTCGGGGCGCGCGGATGAGCGGCGAGCGCTATCAGGCTGTCATCGTCGGCGCCGGCCTGGTGGGCGCCGCCGCCGCGCTGGCGCTCGGGCGGCAAGGGTTGCGGGTCGCGCTGATCGAGCGCCAGCTGCCGGATACGACCTTTCACGGGCTTCAGCCCGTAGAGCGAATGGGTAACGGCGTAGCCGTTGGGCCCCCATCGGCCTCCCCCTTGCGGGGAGAAAGTCGGACTCCCCTTGTGGGGCCATTGCCGGAGGAAACCTGGGATACCCGCATCTACGCCATCAGCCCTGCCAGCCAGCGCTTCCTCGAACGCATCGGCGCCTGGCACCGTCTCGATGGCGGACGCATCCAGCCGGTGTTCCGCATGGACGTGGCGGGCGACGGCGGCGGCGCGGTCCGTCTCGACGCTTACGAGGCCGGCGTCCCGCGCCTCGCGACCATCCTCGAAAGCGGACGCCTGCAATCTGCCTTGTGGCAGGCGATCGAGGCCGACGGCAACGTGACGCTGCACTGCCCGGCGACGATCGAATCGCTCGTCAGGAATGGCGCGTCCACGCAGCTGACGCTGGCCGACGGAACGGCCATCAAGGCCGAGCTCATCGTCGGCGCCGACGGCGCTGCCTCGCGCATCCGCGATTGGGCGGGGCTGGGTTCGACGCTGACGCCCTACGGCCAGAGCGGGGTGGTGGCGAATTTCGAATGTGGACGCGCGCATCGCGGAACCGCGTTCCAGTGGTTTTTCGACAGCGACATCCTGGCCTGGCTGCCGTTGAGCGGGAACTGCATGTCGATGGTCTGGTCAACCCGGACGGCGCATGCCGACGAACTGGTCGCGCTGGACGCGGAATCGCTGGCCGACAAGGTGCGGGCAGCGGGCCACGACCGGCTCGGCGCATTGCGCGCGCTGACCCCGGCGGCGGCGTTCCCGCTGCGGCTGATCCGGGTGGCGGCTGCCGTTGCCCCCGGCGTGGCGCTGATCGGCGATGCCGCCCACGGCGTGCATCCGCTGGCCGGACAGGGCGTCAACTTGGGATTCGGCGATGCCGAAGCGCTGGTCGACGTGCTGGCGCAGCAGCGCCGGGGCAATTGCGGCGATGTGCGCGTGCTGCAACGCTATGCGCGCGAGCGTGCCGAACCGGTTCAGCGCATGCAGGCGCTCACCCACGGCCTGCATCATCTGTTTGCCGACGAGCGCGCCGCATGGGTGCGCAATGCCGGAATGTCTCTCGTCGACCGCCTGCCGTCGCTGAAAGCGGCGCTGGTGCGCGAGGCGATGTCCTGAGTTTTCGTTTTTTACTGGAGCACTGAATGAAATTCACCCCCTTGGCGCTGGCCGCCACCCTGATGTTCGCCGCCGCGACCGCGCAGGCCAACGAAGCCGTCATTCGCAAGGCGCTGACGCAGCAGTTTCCGGGCGCCAACATCGCTTCGGTGCAGGCGACGCCCTACAGCGGATTGTTCGAGGTCTATCTCGACGGCCAGCTCATCTACGTCGACGCCAAGGCGCAATACGTGTTCACTGGCGACGTGATCGATCTGAAGAACCGCACCAACCTCACCCAGGCCAGACTGAACCGGCTGCAGGCGGTGAAGTGGGACACGCTGCCGCTCAACAACGCGCTGAAGACCGTCAAAGGCAAGGGCGAGCGCAAGCTGGTGGTGTTCTCCGACGTCGACTGCCCCTACTGCCGCAAGTTCGAGGCTGAGCTCGCCAAGGTCGACAACATCACCGTCTACACCTTCCTCTACCCGATCGAAGGCCTGCATCCGAAGGCGGTGCAGACCTCGAAGCAGATCTGGTGTGCGCCCGACCGCAACAAGGCATGGGACGACTACATCACGCGCGGCAGCGTGCCGAACAACGACGGCAAGTGCGCCAACCCGGTCGAAGCCACCATCGCGCTGGGCAACAAGCTCAAAGTGAACGGCACGCCGACCCTGGTCTTCGCCAACGGCGTGCGCGTGCCCGGTATGGTTCCGGCCGCGCAACTCGAGCGACTGCTCGCCGCCAACGCCAAGTAAGCATGAGTTCCGATTTCTGGAACGCGCGCTTCGCGACCGACGAATACATCTTCGGCACCGCGCCGAACGTGTTTCTGGCGAGTCAGGCGGCGTTGATTCGCCCCGGCATGCGCGCGCTGGCGGTGGCCGACGGCGAAGGCCGCAACGGCGTGTGGCTGGCCGAGCAGGGCGCCTCGGTGCACGCCATCGACGTCTCGCCGCTGGCGCTCGAAAAGGCCCGCAAGCTGGCGGCCGTTCGCGGCGTGGCGCTGGACTTCGAGCAGGCCGACATTCTCGACTGGAATTGGCCGGAAGCGGCCTACGATCTGGTGGCCGCCATCTTCATCCAGTTCGCGCCGCCGCCCGAGCGTGATCATGTCATCGCCGGCATCCGCCGCTGCCTGAAGCCGGGCGGGCTGCTGATTCTGCAGGGCTACACGCCGAAGCAACTCGAGTTCGGCACCGGCGGCCCGCCCAGTGCGGCCAACATGTATACCGCCGATTTGCTGCGCGACTGGTTCGGCGACTGGGACATCCTGCATCTGGCCGAGCATGAGTCCGTCATCCGCGAAGGCAGTCATCATCACGGCAGGTCGGCCCTGATCGACCTGGTGGCGCGCAAGCCGGGCAGTTGAATCTCGTTTCAGCCCTGCGAAGGAGGTCAGTGCACGCCGGTCACAACCCCACGGCCTGCGCGGCGCTCCAGGTCTATCGCCAGAGTTGAACCGGCCGGCTTGTCCAGAATGAAGCTTGCCGGCGTATCGATGAAGCGCGCGTGGTACGACGTGCTGCCGCTTGCGACGATGTTTCCGGCCGCATCCCTGCACCACACGATCAAGGCCCCGACCTTGTCGAGCTGCACGGTGTAAGGACCGGTGCATTCGCTGGACTCCGCGGGCGTGTGGCGGATGCTGTAGCGCGCTTCGTTCAGCCGGTTCATGCGGTTCACGCCGGACTCGATGTCGTAGGCAAGCCGGGTCGCGGCATCGGTGAAGCAGCCTGTCAGAAAAAGCACGGCGGCCAGCAGGCCCAACCCGCGTACAAGGCGCCGGTTCATGCGGCATGTCCTGCCCATATCACGACTCCTCTGCCTTAGCCAGTTCACGCAAGCCGTCGAGCGCCTGCTTCAGGGTGGCGCTGTCGCTGTCGCGCGGGAACACCATGTAGGCCGTCAGTTTGAACTGCGGGCTTTGCGGGACACGCCACAGCTGTCCGGCTTCGAGGTGATGCCGCACCAGCCGCAGCGGGGAATACCCGCTGCCGCCATAAATGAGCGCTTGCTGCACGCCCAGCCAGCCGACGTTGGCAACCAGGGTGGGAGCCCCCATCTCGGGATGGTGCTCGCTGAACAAGGCGTGGAACTCCGCTCCCCAATCGATGTGGATATAGTCGGGATCCGGCCAGGGGCGGGTGGGGTCGTTGGTCACCAGCAGCAGGGTTTCATCGAACAGCGGCTCCACCACCAGCCCGGGGCGCGAAGTCGGCGTGTACATGACGCCGATGTCCACCGTGCCCTCGATCAGTCCCTGCATGATGTCGGGTTCGAAGCCGACTTCCAGGCGCAGCGACACGTCCGGCGCCGCCCCGCGCATCCACGCCACCCAGTGCGGCAGGAACCCCTCCCATACCGCGATCCGTCCGCTCAGCGTCAGTACGTCGTGAAACCCCTCGGGCAAGCCCACATCGTGGCGCGCCTGCTCCACCGTGCGCACCAGATGCTTGGCGTGGCGCAGGAAACGCTTGCCTGCCGGCGTCAATTCCGCACCGTTGCGACCGCGCTGGAACAGGCGCACGCCGAGCGTGGTTTCCAGCGTGTGGATGCGCGCGCTCACGGTCGACTGGGTGACGTGCAGACGGCTGGCAGCGGCGACGAAGTTGCCGTTGGCGGCGACCATGAGAAAAGTACGGGCGAGTTCGGTGTCCATTTTTCAGATATCGGTTTTTCCGATATTAGATACCAAAATTTATCGTTAGAAGGATATATAAGAGATCTCTAAACTAGGCCCCTCTTCAAACCGGGAGCCTGCGATGAACAGCCGTGCCGACCTTGCCGTCCTGATGCCCGAACGCGACAACGAAGGTTTTTTGCTGAATCCCGCCGAGTGGAGCCGGACGCTTGCGCCGTTGCTGGCGGCCGAGGATGGCCTGACCTTGAGCGCAGCCCACTGGCAGGTGCTCGATTTCATCCGCGCCTGGTACGCCGAGAACGAGAGCGTGCCCGAAGCGCGCCGGGTCATTCAGCATCTGGCTGCGCAGGGCAGCGACAAACGCGCCGCCAAGCAGGCCTTGTACGAACTGTTTCCGCATGGCTACGGGCAGCAGGCCTGCCGCGTCGCCGGCATGCGCAAGCCGCTGAAATTGATGCTCGATGTGTAAAGCGGAGACACCGATACGATGAAGACTGTCTACAGGATGTCGGAGCGCGCGCTCAGAAGAAAGGTCAGCCTGATGCGGGGCTGGAGCGGGCTGAAGATCGCTTACACGGTTTCGGAGCGCGAGCATTGGGTGTCGGCGGTCGGCGGCTTGCTGGGCCTGCTCGCGGTGTTGTGGGCCGGCAACTTTTGGGTGGCCGAGCATGGCAATGCGGGTGTGCTGACCATTGCGTCGATGGGGGCTTCCGCCGTGCTGCTGTTCGCCGCCCCGCATGGTGCGATGTCGCAGCCCTGGTCGGTGTTCGGCGGCCATCTGGTGTCGGCGCTGGTCGGCGTCACCTGCGCACGCTGGTTGTCCGATCCGATGCTGGCCGCATCGCTGGCGGTGGCCTTGTCGATCGCGGCCATGTACAGCCTGCGCTGCCTGCATCCCCCGGGCGGGGCTACTGCGCTGAATGCCGTGCTGGGAGGCGAGGCCATGCATGCGATGGGTTACGGCTACGTGCTCAGTCCCGTGCTGCTGAGCGTCGTCGTGCTGCTGATCGTGGCGGTGGCGTTCAACTACCCGTTTGCCTGGCGGCGTTATCCGCAGGCGTGGTGGCGTCAGCCTGCGGTATGCGCGCCTGCGGCGGCGGACTCCGCCGGTTCCGAGGAAAAGTGCATGATCCCGCACAGCGACCTGGTTTACGCATTGAGCCAGATCGATACCTTCGTCGACGTCAGCGAAGAGGATTTGCAGAAGATTTATGCGCTGGCGCTGGGACATCAGCATGCGACGCCCGAGACAACGGGACCGCTCCCGGTGCCGGCCGTCGAATCGACATGACCCCGCTGCCCGGCGCTCCCGGGCGGCACTGCAGTAGGGAGACGTTTGCAGTAAAGTGAAGGTGTCGTCATGACACCGCCACGAAGGGGCCGCGAATGGATACGCCCTGGATTCCTCCCCCGCATGCCGCGGCCGGACACGCCCCGGGCGCACCCGGGATCGCACCCAGCTGGACCTCGTCCGACAAGGATCTGGTCGGCACCGCGATCGGCTCGTCGCGGCTGTGGTTTACCCTCGGCCACGGCATCGTCAACGAGATCTATTGCCCGCGCATCGACATTCCGCAGATTCGCGACCTCGGCTTCATCGTCGCCGACGATGCCGGTTTCTGGGTCGAGGTCAAGCGCGGCGCCGATTACACGCTGGCCGTGCCCGCGCCGGGGGTGCCGCTGCCGACCGTCGTGCACCGCCACCCGCGTTTCACGCTCAGCCTGTGTTTCTGTCCGGATGCGGCACGCGATGTGCTGCTGATCGATCTGGCGCTCGACGGCGAGGCGGGCTTGCGCGTCTACGCCCTGCTCGCGCCGCACCTGGGCGGCACCGGCGGGAACAATTGCGCATGGGCGGCGACTCATCTGGGGCAAGGAGTGCTGTGGGCGGAGCAGGGGGCGTTCGGGATGGCGCTGCTGGCGCGCACGGCGGATGGCGAGGATGCGCTGGGCGCGGCGTCGGCGGGCTACGTCGGCGTTTCCGACGGTTGGCAGGATTTCGCCGCCAACGGGCGCATGGCCTGGCATTACGCCGCAGCCGGGCCGGGCAATGTGGCGCTGATGGCGGAAGTCGCGCCGCGTGCAACCCTGGCGCTGGGATTGGCGACATCGATGCAGGCCGCCGCCGCACTGGCACGCGCGGCGTTGATGCAGCCTTTTTCCCGCATGCTGGAGCTGCAGCATGCGGCCTGGACGGGATGGCACCAGGGGTGCCATAGCGCAGCCCTGTCGGCCGGCTTGCCGGACGAACTGCGGGCGCAGCTCGCCTGTTCGGCGCAGGTGCTGAAAACCCACAGCGACAAGACTTTTCTCGGGGCGATGGTGGCGAGCCTGTCGGTGCCGTGGGGCAATCACGGCGAAGAGCGCGGTGGTTACCACCTGGTATGGCCGCGCGATCTGGTCGAATCGGCGCAGGCGCTGCTGGCGCTCGGCAGCGTCGGCGAAGCGCAGGCGGTGCTGGGCTATCTGCTGGCAACGCAGAATGCCGACGGCCACTGGAACCAGAACCAGTGGCTCGGCGGCAAGCCGTACTGGGCGGGAATCCAGCTCGACGAGACGGCATTTCCCGTGCTGCTCGCCGCGAGTCTGGCCGAACGCGATGCGCTGGGCGGCATGGTGGTGGCGGCCAGCATGCGCCGCGCGCTGGCATTCCTGGTGCAGGCGGGTCCCGCCAGCCCGCAGGATCGCTGGGAGGAAGACGCCGGCGTCAGCCCGTTTACGCTCGCGGTGTGCATTGCCGCGCTGGTGGCCGGCGCCGGCTTGCTGCCCGAGGCCGAACGTGACTTGCCGCTGGCGGTGGCCGATTTCTGGAATGCCCGGCTGGAAGACTGGTGTGTGGCACGCGGTACCGCATTGGGCGCGCGTCACGGCGTGCCTGCGTATTACGTGCGCGAAGCGCCGCCGGACATTCTGTGCGACGACTATGCCATGCAGCGCGTATTGCCGATCAAGAACCGGGGCGACGGTCTCCGGCTTGCAGCCGACGCGCAGATCGCCACCGATTTCCTGCAATTGGTGCGGCTCGGCCTGCGCCGTGCCGACGACGCCCTGATCGTCGATACCCTGGCGCTCGCCGACGCGCTGCTGAAAACCGAAACGCCGCTGGGGCCGGTATGGCACCGTTACAACGGCGACGGCTATGGCGAACATGACGACGGCCGCGCATTCGACGGAGCTGGACGCGGGCGCGGCTGGCCGCTGCTCAGCGGCGAACGCGGCCACTACGAGCTCGCCGCCGGCCGCGACGCGTTGCCGTATCTGGTGGCGATGAATGCCATGGCCAGCCATGGCCTGATCCCCGAACAGATATGGGACGCCCCGGCGCTCGGCCGGTTCCGGCCGGGGCGGCCGACCGGCAGCGCCATGCCGCTGGCGTGGGCGCATGCCGAGTTCGTCAAGCTTGCCGCCTCGCGCATCCAGGGATACCCCTTCGATCGCCCGGCTGCGGTGTGGCGGCGCTACGGCGGCGAGCGGCCCAGTGCGGCGGCCGCCATCTGGACCCCCGGCGCCCCGGTGCGCCGGGTGGCGCAAGGCCAGGCGCTGTGGATCGTGCTGCCGGAGGCGGCGGCGGTCCGGCTGTGGCTGGACGACGCAAGCACGCCGGCCGATCAGGCAACCGTTGCCTGCGGCCTGGGCCTGCACGGGCTATGGCTGGACGCGGCCCGGCTGGCGGGGCGCAGCCGCCTGCAATTCAACTGGCAGGGCCGGCGCGGCCTGCCGATGCAGGAAAGGGCCCGCGTCGCCCTGCCGGGCTGATCCTGCGCAGCTCAGCGCTTGAGATCCTCCAGCAGGCTCGACAAATCGTTGGCGTGCTCCTCTTCCATCGCCAGGATGGTCTCCAGCATCCGCCCGGTGGTGATGTCCTTGTCGCCGATGTAACGGATCATCTCGCCGTAGCTCTCGATCGCGATGCGTTCGGCAACCAGGTCTTCCTTGATCATCTCGATCAGGCTGCCGCCTTCGACGTACTCGGCGTGCGAGCGCATCGCCAGCCCGTCGGGGCTGAAGTTGGGCTCGCCATTCAGCTGCACGATGCGCGTGGCGATCAGGTCGGCATGGCCCTGTTCTTCGGTGGCGTGCTGGAGGAATTCCTGCGCCACCGTGTCGGCATTGATGCCCCCGGCCATGAAGTAATGCCGCTTGTAACGCAGGATGCAGACCAGCTCGGTGGCCAGCGCCTCGTTCAGTAGCTTGATCACGACGGCGCGGTCGGCCTGGTAGCCCGCGGTGACCGCGCCGTCCTCGATGTGCTTGCGCGCGCGGGCGCGCAGGGTCTTGATGTCGGTCAGGAAGGGTTGTTGGGTTGCGGATGAGGTCTTGGCCATGGTGGATTCCTTTCGATTCGTTGAGTACTTACCCCAGAGTAGTGTCCAGCAGCATCATGACAACAAAGCCGCCGATGATTCCCAGCGTGGCGGCCTGCTCGTGCCCCTTGCGATGGGTTTCCGGAATGATTTCGTGCGATACCACCCAGATCATCGCGCCAGCGGCAAAACCCAGGCCGGCCGGATAGAGCGGCGCGAAGCCGGAGGTTAACGCGACGCCGACGATGGCGCCGAGCGGCTCGGCCAGCCCGGTCAACGCGGCCGCGCCGGCGGCCTTCCAGGGCGTATACGCCACGGTGCGCAGCGCTACCGCCACCACCAGGCCTTCCGGAATATCCTGAATGGCAATCGCCGCGGTCAGCGGGATGCCCACCGAGGCGTCGCCCCCGGCGAAGCCGACGCCGATCGCCATCCCTTCGGGGAAGTTGTGCAGGGCGATGGCGAACACCATCAGCCAGACACGGCGCAACTGCATCCAGTCGGGACCGTGGCGGCCGGCGCCGGGATGTTCGTGCGGCACCGCCTTGTCGGCCAGCAGCAGAAACAGCGCGCCCAGCACCAGCCCCGCGGCAACGATGGCGGCGCCGGCTGGCTTGCTGCCCAGTATCGCCGAGCCCGCCTCGACCCCCGGCAGGATCAGCGAGAAACACGAGGCCGCCGCCATCACGCCCGCCCCAAAGCCGAGCATGATGTCTTCCCAGCGTGCCGAGATGTGGCGGACGAACAGGGCGGGCAGGGCACCCACGGCAGTGGCGAGCGCCGCTATGGCCGAACCGGCCAGCGCCTGCCCCATCGGGGTATCGATGCGGGCGCCGTCCTGCGCCACGGCCACCCACGCCAGCCCGCCCAACAGGGCAAGCGCCAGCATGCCGCTGCCGCGCCGCGCCGCGCGGGCATGGCGCGGGTCGGCGAGGAAATCCTGCAGACTGCGGGCGGCGGTATTCATGCGTTCACGCTTGGCCGCGTGGGCGCGGTCTGCGTTTCGTCATGCCTGTTCTCCTCGCCGGCGGCGCTGGTCATGCAAGGGCATTGCGGCATGGGGTTCTCCTGCGTTTGACCGGCGCTCGAACAGCGGATGAATTGCATTAAAGACCACAAACGCAAAGCTGTCCCGTGAATAGTCTAGAATGAACCGATTGATGAAATCGAATAAGCGGCATGACCCTGCAGGAACTCAAATATCTGGTGGCGCTGGCCGATCACGGCCACTTCGGGCGTGCGGCCGAGGCCTGTTTCATCACCCAGTCGACGCTGTCGACGCAGATCAAGAAACTGGAAGACTTTCTCGGCGTCACGCTGTTCGACCGCAGCCTCAAGCGCGTCACGCCGACGCCGATCGGCCGCGAAATCCTGCAGGCGGCGCGCAACGTCGTCGAGGAGGCGGAGCGCATCAAGGAACTGGCCAGGCACGCGCAGGATCCGATGGCGCGCACGCTTCACCTCGGCGTGATTCCCACGCTGGGGCCGTATTACCTGCCGCATGCGTTGACCCTGGCGCATAAAAAGCATCCCGGGCTGCGCCTGCTGCTGCGCGAGGAAACGACGCCGCAGATCCTCGAACATCTGGTCGACGGCAAGCTCGACGCCGGCCTGCTGGCGTTGCCGGTGCCTGACGACAGCCTGCGCGTCGAGCCGCTGTTCTACGAACCGTTTCTGGCCGCGCTGCCCGCCGGTCACCCGCTCGCCAAACGCGATGTCCTGAAGGTGTCCGACATCGTCAACGAGAAACTCCTGCTGCTCGACGAAGGGCACTGCCTGCGCGACCAGGCGCTCGACGTCTGCGGCAGCGGCTCGCGCGGCCGCGAGGAAGTGCGCGCCACCAGTCTGGAAACGCTGCGTCAGATGGTGGCGATGGGGCTGGGGCTGACGCTGCTGCCGGCGCTGGCGGTGGACGCCGGGCCGCGCGTCAGCAAAAAGGCGGTCGAAATCCGCCCCTTCAAGTCGCCGCCGCCGGGGCGCACCATCGCCCTGGCGTGGCGCAAGCGGGCGCCGTTTCCCGAAACCTTCGAGCAGCTGGCGCAGACACTGAAGAACGCGCTGCCCGGCGAAGTGGAGCCTGTCTAAATGTCCGATCTCAACGATCCGCGCGTCTTTTTCGCCGCCGAGCGCACCCTGATGGCGTGGAACCGCACCGGGCTCACCCTGATGGCGTTCGGCTTCGTGCTGGAGCGCTTCGGTCTGTTTCTCCACTTGCTGCGCCAGGACCCGGGCCACTCGGGGCGCGACCTGTCGTTCTGGATCGGCATTGCCTTCATCGTTCTGGCGCTGACGGCGATCGGGTTCTCCATCGTGCAGTTCCGACGTGTGCTGGCGACGCTGAAGCCGATCGAAATTCCCGCGCGCTATTGCACCTGGTCGGGGATCGCGATGAACCTGACGGTGGTGGTATTGGGCATCGCGATGCTGGTGTATCTATTTTCCGAACTGTAGGCGTCGATTAGGCGGGCTGCGTGTCCCACGACACGAATGCCCAGTGGAAGGGCGCGCCGCCCTGGCGGGCGCGTTGCGGATTGGCGGCATGCCAGTCGGCCAGGCGTGCCCGTTCGTCCTCGGACAATTCGCCCACCGAGAAGGCCACTTTGCGCAGGAATGCGTCGAGATCCTCCGTGCCGGCCAGGCGGTTGTCGCTTTCGATGTAGTCGAGGCGGGGGCGCCGCCCCATGCGGTAGAGGATATTGAGGATGTAGATGTAGTCCGGCAGCGGCGGCCGCGAGCGGCCGAGCAGCCCGGCCACCTCGGCATCGATGAAACGGCCGCCAACCATGCTGGTGAGATAGACCCGTCGTTTCGCCTTGGCATCCAGTTTTGCCAGCGCATCGGCCATGTCCATCACCGTGGTGGAGCGCGAGGCCACGACGATGTCGCAGGCGGGCACGCCGCTCCAGTCGTCCTCCCAGGCGCAGCGGATCGCTTCGACGTTGGTCAGGCCGCGCTGAGCGGCGTTGTCCAGCATGGCGTCGAGCATGCCGCGGCTGTAGTCGAGGCCAACTACCCGCGTCATGCGGTCGGCCAGGGCGAGGCCGATGGCGCCGGTGCCGCAGCCGACATCGAGCAGGGTCGCGCAGCCGGACAGGTCCATGCGGCGGACGAATTCGGACACGTAGCCGCTTTCGCCCGCGTGCGCATTCATCGAGGCGGCGCGGGCGTCCCATTCCTCCGGCGGCTTCTCGCGCCCGCCGGCGGCGGCCATGTGCTCGCGATAGAGCTGGCCGAAGTCGATGTCGGAAATGTTCATTTCAGGGTCTCCCCGATTCGGGCCGAACCGCACGGACGCACCGTGCGGCCCCAGGCGTAACTACGCAGCCGATCCGGCGCGTGGGCGAAAAATCCGGACAGGACGATGACCCCGATGAAGGCCGCGTCGCGCCAGTCCGGAAAATAAAAGTGGGCCAGGGCGAGCAGCGCCAGCTTGAGCAGGATGGCCTGGCCTTTCAGTTTCAGCAGCCAGGCGAAATCGGTCCAGACATAGAGCAGCATCAGCAAGCCGCCGGTGCCCAGAGTCAGGTGCCAGTACGGTCGCCATTGCGCCTCGGGCAGGTCGAACAGGTAGCCGCCGCTCATCCCCGCGATGCCGACAAGGTGGGCGCAGCGCAGGCCGATATTGAGCCAGCGCTGGCCGGGGAAGAAACGCGGTGCAGGCGGCAGCAGGCGATGCGGGCGGTTCATGAAATGTCCTTGTCGTAAATCAGCGAGAACCATGGCCAGCGGGCGCGGGCGGTGTCCAGCAATTCGGGGCGAACCACGACGACGGCCAGGCGATAACGGCGCGCTTCGATGGCCGCGAAGCCGGCGAGAAAGCCGCCCTCGCCGCGGAATTCCAGTGGCCCGAGTTCGTCGATCAGCAGCAGATCGCAAGCGGAAGTATTGTCCAGCATCGCGTTGCCCCAGGCCAGCACCGCGAGGTCGAAGCGCCAGCCCAGGCCGGCGGTGCCGGGTTCGCCCGGCGGCGGCCGCTCGGCCAGCCGCCGGCGTTCGCCGGTGGCGACGGCCAGCAGGTCGATGGCGATCTTGCCCGCCGCATACACCGGCGGCGAGATCACCCCCGCCAGGCTCAACCCGGCGTCGCGGGCGGCCTGCGCCAGTTCGCCGCACCAGCGGGTTTTGCTCGACCCGCGCCCGCCGGTGAGCAGAACCAGGCGAGGCTGCGCCGCGTCGCGCAGGGATTCGGCCAGCGTTTCCGCTGCGGGTACGGCGCGCCTCATCACGCTCCCGCCAGTTGCGGCAGGCTGCGCGCCACATCGCCGGCATCGGCGCCGTAGAGTTCGGCGAGCCGATCCGCCGTCGCCAGGGCACGCGGGCCCTGGCCGACGATGCGGCCGGCCTTGAGCAGGGCGATGCGGTCGGCCGCGCGCAGGGCGTGTTCGGGCTGGTGGGTGGACATCAGGATCGCCAATCCCTGGCGCTTGAGCGCATCGATCTCCTTCAGCACCCGCAACTGGTTGCCGAAGTCGAGGCTGGCGGTGGGCTCGTCGAGGATCAGGACCGCCGCCTCCTGGGCCAGGGCGCGGGCGATCAGCGCCAGCTGCCGCTCGCCGCCGGAGATTTCCGTGTAGACGCGGTCAGCCAGATGACCGATGCCGAGGCGCGCGAGGCAGGCTTGACTCATCTCACGGTCGCGCACCGACGGCGTGGAAAAACGCGGCAGGCGCGCGGTGCGGCCCATCAGCACCACCTCCTCGACGGTGAAGGCGAACAGCCCGGCGTGGGACTGCGGCACGTAAGCGAGCTGCGTCGCCAGCGCCTGCCGCGACCAGTCGGCAAGTGCGCGGCCGGCGACCCGCACCGTGCCGGAAAGCGGCGGCAGGATGCCCAGCAGGGTGCGAAACAGCGTGGTCTTGCCGCCGCCGTTGGGGCCGAGCAGACACAGCACCTCGCCCGCATCGAGGACGAGATCGATGTCCTCGCCCACCGGCCGGTGGCGGTAGCCGATGGCGAGGCCGCGGGCTTCGAGCACATTCATCCGCTCCGCCCCGTCCGCGCCAGCAGCCACAGGAACACCGGCGCGCCGACCAGCGCCGTGAGAATGCCCAGCGGCAGTTCGATGGCCGCCGCCGAGCGGGCCAGGGTGTCGGCGGCGACGAGGAAGCCGCCGCCCAGCAGCAGGGAGGCCGGCAACAGCCGGGAGAACTCCGGCCCCACCAGCAGCCGCGCGGCATGGGGCACCACCAGGCCGATCCAGCCGACGATGCCAGCGATGGAGACGGCGGCCGCCGTCATCAGCGTGGCGGAGACGATCAGAATGCCGCGCAGGCGCGCCACGTTCACGCCCAGCGCGGCGGCTTCCTCGTCCGACAGCGACAGAAGGTTGACGCGCCAGCGCAGCAGCAGCATGGGGACCAGACCCGCGACGACGAGGGGCGCGGCAACCCAGAGGTCGCCGGCCGCGACGGCGTTGAGTCCGCCCAGCAGCCAGAAGGTGATGGCGGGCAGTTGCACGGTGGGATCGGCCAGCACCTTGACCAGCGAAATGCCGGCGGAAAACAGTGTGCCCACGGCGACGCCGGCGAGCACCAGCACCAGCACCGGGTCGTGGCGGCGCACCCGGCCGGCGACGAAAACCACCGCGGCCACCGCCAGCAGTCCGCCGACGAAGGCGATGGCCTGCACCGCCGCCAGCGGCAGGCCGAGGTAGATGGCGAGCGCCGCGCCCAGCCCGGCGCCGGCGGACACGCCAAGGATGTCGGGCGAAACCAGCGGGTTCCTGAACATGCCCTGATAGGCCGCCCCGGCGGCGGAAAGCGCCGCGCCGACCAGCAGCCCGGCGGCGATGCGCGGCAGGCGCAACTGCCAGACCACGGTGGCGGCGTCGCTGTCGGCCGCCGGCCCGGCCCACACGGCGGCCAGAACTTGTTGCGGCGACAACGGGTACGGCCCGAAGGCGAAGGCCGCCAGCAGCGCCGCGACGAGGGGCGCCGAGAGGATGGCGAAGCGCATGCCGACGCTGTGGCGAACCAGATTCATCCCAGGCCGGGCAGCCGCGCCAGTTCCTCGCGGGTCGGCGCATGGCCGTAGAACAGCGCGTGAAATTCGCGGGCGAATTCGATCCAGTCGACGCGGGCGGCGCTGCCGTGCAGGCGCGCGGCCAGCCAGCGCACGCCGATCAGCCGGTTGACGCTCGGCGGGCCGTCGAGCCAGCCGAAAGGCGCCGCAGGCGCCAGCAACAAGCGGCCTTCGCGCACGGCGGGCAGGCGTTTCCAGAAAGCATCCCGCAAGGCCAGCGCATGGAATTCCGGATACTGGGTGACGATAGCCTCGGGCGACCAGGCGAGGATCTGTTCGCGGGAAATGCGCGCCAGGCTGCCGCCCCCGCCCTGGACAACGTTGATGCCGCAGGCGGCTTCGATGCACTCGCCGTTGACCGAACGGGGCAGCGGCGTTTCCAGACCGTCGGCGGCGCGGGCGAGATAGACGCGCGGCCGGCGCTGGGCGGCGATGCCGCCGCAGGCGACGAGCGTCGTTTCAGCGTATCGAGCCAGCCACTCGCCGCGTTCGGCCACGCCCAGCAGCCGTCCGGTCGCACGCAACTGGCGGGCGCTGTCGGCCAGCCGCCCGTCGACCAGCACGGTGGGAATGCCGGTCTGCCGCCACACCCGCTCGGCGGTGGAGAGGTAGGTGGCATCCACCGTGCCGGCGTCGACGATGAGATCGGGCTTGAGTGCGACGAGCTTTTCCAGCGGCAGGGTGCTGCCGCGTCCTGCCAGCCGCCCCAGCATCGGCAGCGCCCGCGCCGCGGGCGCAAGCAGCGCCAGCGCCTCGTCGGCGAGCGGCCAGGGCCAGCCCAGCAGCGTGTCCGGCGCAAGGGCATGCACCAGCACCGCCGCCGGCGCGCCGGCGGCAAATACCCGGTGCACCCGCTCCGGCGCGGGAGGCGCGCCGAAGACATGCAGGCCGCTGGCGGGCGCGGCCAGGGCGTGGGCCCAGGGCGCAGTCGAGAGGGCAGCCAGCGCGCCAAGGAATTCGCGTCGCTTCATGTCGTTGCATCTCCAGCCATGGCGGCCTCGCGTTCAGAAGGTGTAGTTCAGGTTGGCGAACCACATCCGTCCGGCGGCGGGGAAACCCTGGTCGAGTTCGTAGTTCTCGTCGCCGACGTTGTTCACGCCGGCCTCGGCGGACAGGTTTTTCATCGGCCGCCAGGCGGCCTTCAGGTTGAGGGTGGTGAAACCATCCAGCTTGACCGTGTTGGAGGCCCAGCGGCTGCCGTCGTGCTCGGCGAAGGCGATCAGGCTCACGGCATCCGCCGGCCGCCAGAGTGCGTGCAGGATGATCTTGGTTTCCGGAATGCCGGTCAGCCTGACCGTGGGATCGCTGCGGTTTTCCAGATCCATGAAGGTGGCGTTGCCGCCCACTTCCCAGCGACTGCCCAGCGGGGTCTTGAGACCCAGTTCGACGCCTTTGATGCGCGCCTCGCCGACGTTCTGCATCTGGCATTGGTTGGTCGCCGAGCAATTCAGCGCCGGGTTGGGGCGCACTTCCTGAATCTTGTCCTGGATGTCGTTCCAGAACACGGTGAACTCGACCGTGGCGCCAGCCCAGGCTTGTCCCTGGTAGCCGATTTCGTAGTTGCGCGCCTGTTCCGGACCGAGATCAGGGTTGGGGATGAAATTGCCCAAGCGTGCGGAGTAGCGATCCTTGAGCGTGGGCAGACGGGTTTTTTCGGCGGCCGTGGCGTACAGGCGCGCCGTTGGCGAGAGGTCGTGGAACAGGCCGATCTGCGGATCGGTCGAGCTTTGCTTGTCGGGCAATGCGTAGGCCGGGCCGGGGCCGGATTTGAAAACCTTGTCCGGGGCCAGTTCGTGGTGGGCAAGGCCGATGGAGAGCAGGGTCTTGTCGCCCAGCTGGATGCCATCCTCCACCGACAGCGAGCGCAGGGTGTCCTCGAAGTCGGCATTGAGCAAGGCATTGCCGTCGCGCTCCTCGTGCTGGTCGACCTTGTAATGGGCCACCGCGCGCAGGGTGTGGCCGCTGAAACGACGCGACTCCAGTTCAACCGAGCCGCCGACGCTCTTGTCGTGGTAGATGCTGCGGCCGGTGCCGACGCTGCCGGAGCCGCTGGTTTTGAGCGTGGTGTAGGTGTTGTCGGTGAAGCTGTTCACCTCGTTGTCGAACTTGTCGGTGTAGAGCCGCAGTTTCAGCGTTTCGTGGGCGCCCAGTCCGGTGCGCGAGACGAAATACAGGCTTTCCTTGTCCCAGTACGGCCATTGCCAGTAGCGCGCGGTGGGCACGGTGGAGGGCGGCTGTCCCTTCTCGCCGTCCTGCTTGGTGTAGGTGAGGGCGTATTCGTCGCCGCCGCCGGGGGTGAGACCCAGTTTCAGCGTCCCCTTGCTGTCCTTGTAGTAGGAGTTGTCGCGGCGGCCGCCGTCTTCGGTGGCGGTCGGCGTGAAGTCGTCGGACAGGCTGAAGCCGTCGGCCTCGCGGTAGGCGGCGCCGGCCTGGATGTACCAGCTGCCCTGGTTGCTGCCCAGGTTGACCGCGGTGCGGCGGGCGCCTTCCTCGCCGAAGCCGATGCTGACGTCGCCCTCGAAGGCCTTGCGCGGCTTGCGCGAAATGAGGTTGATGGCGCCGCCCAGGGTGTTGGGGCCGTAGGCCACCGAGCTGAAGCCCTTGGCAACCTGGATCGCGGCCAGGTCGGCGGTGTCGAAGCGGCCGAAATCGACGTAGCCGTCGTACGGCACATAGACCGGAATGCCGTCGATGAACAGCGGCGCCTGGCGCGGATCGTAGCCGCGCAGATAAACCGTCTGCTCGTTGCGCGAGTTGGTCGAAACCGTGACGCCGGAGAGCAGGTTGACGGCGTCGCCCACGGTTTCCCGGTTGTGCGTCTGGATATCGTCGCGCGTGACCACGGAAGCGACCTGCTCCGGCGCGACGACGCCAAGCTGCGGGCGGCTGGCGGTGACGGTGATGGTGCCGAGGTCGAATACCGGGTCGTCTGCCAGGCTGACGCCCGGGGTGAGAAGACTGGCGATCAGGGCGGGCAGGATGCGCGGTTTGGCGAGGGACATGCGTTGACTCCGGGGAAGGTTTGGATCAGTGGAAACGTGAACAAAAGGTCGAATCGGGCAGCCCGCCGGACCGCGGCGGCGCAGCCCGCAAGGTGACCCGTTCGGCCGACTTGCCGAAAAAATGGTAGCCAGACCCGCCTTCGGCCAGGCAATCGAGCAGCGCATCCGGGTCGCCGACCCGCACCCCGCCCAGCACCGCGACGCCGCGCTTGAGGAAGGGGCCCGGCAGCAGCGGCACGCTGGGGCCGATCAGCGCGATTTGCGTGCCGGGGCGGGCCAGATCGAGCAGCGCGTCGAGGCTGCCGTTGATCAGGGTGGTGCCGGTCACGACCAGAGCATGGGCATGGGGAATCGTCTGCGCCGCCTGCGCGGCGGGGACGTAGTAGGGGAGTTCCTCGGGTTTCAGTACCGTGGGGTCGAGTTCGAGGACCCTGAACGACTGTTCGGTCCGTATGAACTCGCGCATGTACGGCGGGAACCCGCCTACCAGGACGACGTGGTGGTGCGGCTGGATGTCCAGGGCGGACAGGGCATCGCGGCCGTTCTGGCTGACGCCGTCGGGCACGCCGTCCTGCTGCCAAACCGACTCGACCAGCGCATTCAGGGTGGCGATGGCCAGCGCCCGCCGCAGCTGGCCGCCGCGATGCAAATCCTCCAGCGCCTGGCCGACGGAGCGGCCGTGCAGTTTGCCGGGTGCCGGCATCGCCTGGGCGGAGCTAGGACAGCACACCGCCTGTGGAATGCCCTTCAGCGGGGTGGCGCAGACGCCACCCGCACCGTTGCTCAGCTTCACCCCGACGAAAAACAGGCCCAGCACCGCGCGCTCGATGCTCAGCCGATCCTGGGCCGGGCCCAGCCGCGCGGCCACTTCGTCTGAAATTTCACGCAGCAAGTCAGACATGGGCGACCCCGTTCTGAAACGCGTTTTCCACTTTGATCTCCTGTTCGTGAAGCACGGCCCGGCATGGACAGTGCCACCGGATCGATGCCGGTCCCGTGTTGATGCAGGCCAAGGCGCAGCCGTGAATCGTTATGTATGTGCGTGCATATCGGCTGGCCAAAAAAAAGACGGTTTTTCGCCCGATGGGAGCTGGCCCGATCATTTTCGTAATGCACAACGGTATATAACGATATCGATGTCCCCGATCCGTGTCAACCCAAACGGCCGTCCCGGCGATCAGTCGTCGGCGGGCGGCTTTTCAGGCGCGGCCAGGAAGCGCTGGAAAGCCTCGAACTCGCGCGCGACCGCGCGTGCCGCCTTGATTTCCATGGCCTGGTAACTGGTCAGGGCCTCGCGCCCCAAATCCGTCAGGCTTGCGCCGCCGCCATGCTGCCCCCCCGCGCTGGTGACCACCAGCGGGGTGATGAAGCATTTGTTCATGGTGTCGACCAGATTCCAGGCGCGCCGGTAGGACATGCTGTTTGCGCGCGCCGCCGCCGAGATCGAGCCGTAACGGGCAATGGCCTCCAGCAGGGCGGCCTTGCCGGGGCCGATGGCGATGCGCTCGCCCAACAGCACCCGCAGTCGCGGGTGGGCCGGTTTGCTGGGGCCGGAACCGGTTTTACGTTTCATCGTGACAGCCTGTCGACAAGCGTGAAAGCGGGGGAGTTTACCCGCTTGCGACGGCCGGCTGAACGACGGCGCGGCAGTCGTTCAGCCGGCGCGGCTCAGGGGCGACGCGCGAACCTCGCGTTCGGCTCCTTCGCCGCTGCCCGATGCGACGCCGAGCCGGTCGGGATGGCGATCTCAGCCAATCAGCGCCACCGACTTGATCTGCACCCAGACCGGCCGGCCGGGCGCCAGTGCGAGCGCGGCGGCGGAGCGCCGGGTCACCCGCGCGACGACAGGCGTGCCGCCGACCTCGACCCGGACCAGGGCCAGGGCGGGGTGGCTGTCGTCGGCGATTTCGGTCACCGTGCCCTGCAGCAGGTTGAGGATGCTGGTGCCGTCCTGATGCGTCAGCGACAGGCTGACGTCGCGCGCCAGGATGCGGATGCGCACCCGGCGGCCGGGCGGCAGGCCGGTATCGCGCACCCACAGGCCGCCGCCGGCGAAATCGACGCGAGCCAGATGCCAGGCGGCGTCGCGTTCGCCGACCGTGCCTTCCAGCACCGCGCCAACGTCTTCGCCCAGCTGGATGGGGACGTCGACGCGCGCCAGCGTCTCGGCCAGTCCGCCCTGGGCAAGCGCACGCCCCTCGGAGAGGACGACGATGTGATCGGCCAGGCGCGCCACTTCGTCCGGGCTGTGGCTGACGTAAAGCATCGGGATGTCCAACTCGTCGTGCAGGCGTTCCAGGTAGGGCAGGATTTCCTGCTTGCGCTTGAGGTCGAGTGCGGCCAGCGGTTCGTCCATGAGCAGCAGCCGGGGTCTGACCGCCAGCGCCCGGGCGACGGCGACGCGCTGCCGCTCGCCGCCGGAGAGCTGGTCCGACTTGTGATCCAGCAGCGCGCGGATGCCGAGCAAGTCGACGACATGATCGAGCGCGGCGCGGTCCAGCGGTTCGGCGGCGCGCTTCATGCCGTATTCAATATTGCCGCGCGCGGTGAGGTGCGGAAACAGGCTGGCTTCCTGAAACACGTAACCGAGCGGGCGCCGATGCGTCGGCAGGAAGCGGCCGGCGTCCTGCCAGACTTCGCCGTTGACGACGAGGCGCCCGGTGGACGCGCGTTCCAGCCCGGCGATGCAGCGCAGCAGCGTGGTCTTGCCGGAACCGGAGTGGCCGAACAGCGCGGTGACGCCGCGGCCGGGCAGGCGGAGATCGACATCGAGGGTGAAGTCCGGGTATTTCAGGAGGAATCCGGCTTGAATGTCGTCGTTCATGGTTGCGGATTCATCAGATCGCTGGCTGCCGCCCGGCGTGTCCCGGCCGGTCGGTCCGGCGGCGACACGGGTCACGGCGTGACCCGAAGCTTGTTGGGGTTGAAGGTGTAAAGCGCCAGCAGCACCAGAAACGAGAAAATCACCATGCTGCCGGCCAGCCAGTGCGCTTCGGCATATTCCAGCGCCTCGACGTGATCGTATATCTGCACCGAAACCACGCGGGTGACGCCGGGGATGTTGCCGCCGATCATCAGCACCACGCCGAATTCGCCCACGGTATGGGTAAAGCCGAGGATGCCGGCGGTGAGAAAGCCGGGCCGGGCGAGCGGCACCACCACGCTCCAGAAACGGTCCCAGGGGCTCGCCCGCAGGGTTGCGGCCACCTCCAGCGGGCGCGTGCCCAGGGCTACGATGGCGTTCTGGATCGGCTGCACCACGAAGGGCATGGAATAGAGCACCGAGGCCACCACCAGCCCCCAGAAGGTGAACGGCAGCACCCCCAGCCCGAGCGACTGGGTCAAGTGGCCGATGGGGCCGTTCGGCCCCATCGTCACCAGCAGATAAAACCCCAGCACGGTGGGCGGCAGCACCAGCGGCAGCGCCACCACCGCGCCGACGGGCGCTTTCCACTTCGAGCGGGTTCTGGCCAGCCACCAGGCGATCGGCGTGCCGACGATGAACAGCAGGATCGTGGTCAGGCCCGCCACTCGCAGGGTCAGCCAGATCGCGGTGAGGTCGGCGTCGGAAAAACCCATGAGTCAGCCCGGATCAGATTTCGTAGCCGTAGGACTTGATGATGGCCCTTGCCTTGTCGCCTTTCAGATAGGTCATCAGCGCCTCGGCGGCGGCGTTGCCCTTGCCGGACGAAAGGATGACCGCGTCCTGGCGAATCGGGCTATGCAGCGTGCCGGGTACGACCCACGCCGAACCGCTGCCGACCTTGCCGTCCTTCATGACCTGGGACAGCGCCACGAAGCCCAGTTCGGCGTTGCCGGTCATCACGAACTGATAAGTCTGGGCGATGTTTTCCCCCTGCACGAACTTGGGTGCAAGCGCATCCAGCAGGCCCATTCCGGTCATCACCTCGACCGCCGCCTTGCCATAAGGCGCGAGCTTGGGGTTGGCGATCGAGAGCTTGTTGAACTGGCCTTTCTTCAGCACATCGCCCCTGGCATCGACGAAATCCGCTTTGGCTGACCACAGCACCAGTGTGCCGATGGCATAGGTAAACCGGCTGCCGGCCACGGTCATGCCTTCCTGCTCCAGCTTGGCCGGGGTTTCGTTGTCGGCCGAGAGGAACACCTGGAACGGCGCGCCGTTCTTGATCTGCGCGTAGAACTTGCCGGTGGAGCCGAACGCCAGTTTGGCCTGGTGGCCGGTGTCCCTGGCAAATTCATCGGCGATCCGGTTCATCGGCGCGGTGAAATTGGCGGCTACGGCAACCTGGACTTCTTCAGCGAAGGCGCCGCTCGAAACCAGCGCGCAAAGCAGGAAAGCGGGGAATTTGAACTTCAGCACGGTGACGCTCCTTTCAGGGTTGAACGGCGAGAATGATGTGGGAGGCCTTGATCAGGGCGCAGGCGCGCACGCCCGCCTTGAGGCCGAGATTCTGGATGCTGTCGTTGGTGACGATGGCGACGAGTTGCCTGCCGCCCGCCAGATCGAGGACGACCTCGCCGTTGACCGCGCCTTCGCGGCAGGCGCCGATGGTGCCGCACAGATGGTTGCGGGCGCTGGTCTTGAGCTTTTCGTCGGTGGTCAGGATCACCCACGGCGCCTTGATCAGGGCGATGGCCGGCGAGCCGGACGCGAGCGCCAGGTGATCGACGCTGGCATTGGTGATGATGGCGGCGAGTTCGACGCCGCCGCCGAGATCGAGAATCACCTCGGCGTTGACCGCGCCTTTCTGCACGGTTTTGACGGTACCGGAAAACTGGTTGCGGGCACTGGTATGCATGGTGGACCTCCTGATGCGTGGTTCAGAGGGAAAGGTGCCGTCAAGCGGGTCGGGCCGGACGACGGTGGCCGGACGGCAGTCCGGATGGGATAGGCCGCGCCGCTCCGTAGCAGCTCGAATGGCTGTCGCAGCCCGCGCAGCCGGGTGGTTGGAGATCGTCCAGACCCAGCCGCTCGCCCAGCGCGAGAAAGAGATAGCGTTTCCATTTCAGGTCGGCGGTATTCCGCGCGGCCAGCGCCGGAAAGTGCAGGTCCAGCAGGGCCGTGGTTTCCGCGCGCCCGGCAAGCCCCAGGTCCTGCCACAGGTGCCGGTGGCCGAAGCTGGCAGCGGCGACGGCATGGGCGAGCCAGCGGGCGCGGCGCTCGGACAGGTCCGGCGCGCGCTGTTCCCATAACATTCGCGCCAGCGGATCGAACAGCTCGGGTTCCTGAACCGCGCACAGCGCATAGCCTTCGCCGAGATCGGGCATCGACAGCCGCGCACCCGGCTGCAGGGTTTCAACCAGGGCGTTGAATTCCAGCCGATCGAATCCCAGAGTGGCCGCGAACAGCGGCAGTTCGCCCGCCTCGGCATTGCGCAGCACGCCGGCGATGGCGGCGCGGGCCAAGGGCAGCAGGCCGAGGCGGCGGCGCAGCGCATCGACCACGGCGGCGGCGATACGCGCCGGCTGCGGCGCGCCGACCGGTTCCCGGGCCGGGCTATGTCCGCTCAGGTTTTCCGGCGGATCGTCCAGGGTCGTTTCCACGACGAGACCGGCATTTCCGGCGGCGGCGAAGCCGGGCCCGAGTTCGACCCGCAAGGGTGCGAGGCGGCGCGGGCTATCCGCTACGCCGTGCCTGGTCATGCGCGCGTCCACCAGCACTTCGGGTGAAAGATCGGCCAGCACCTGTTCCAGCGCTTGCGCGGTCAGGGCGATGTCGTGGGCGCCATAGCGCAGCCAGTCCGCTGCGGAATCCACGCGCCGACAGGCGACTCCATCCAGCGTGACGCTGCCGTCGGACAGCGTGCCGTCGCAAGACGGGCCGCGCCGGGCGACGGCGAACGCGGCCGTGTCCGCCAGCAGCACGGCATAGCCTGCCGCGGCCAGACGCAACGCCGTTGCCGAGGCCGCGGCGTTGGTGCCGCGGATCACGGCGCAGGGATGCAGACGGTTCATTGCGTAAGCCTTCAAAAGCTGTGCTTCAGCGGAGCGCATGCGATGCGGCCGCATCGCCGCGGCATGGCGCCGGCGTTGTGCGGCCGGCAAGCGGATCAACATGGAAGCCCCCAGCCGAATGACGCATGTAAATGGATGCTCTTTTCGATATGTTCATTGTGTCATATCGAAAATGAACTCTGCAAGCATTGACCCCGGCAGCGGTCGTGGCCGGAGCGCACTGCCAAACCCGCCACGTCTGCGGAGGCAAGGTTCCAGGGCTCAGGATCGATCGGCGTGGCTCGCCAGATGCCGGCTCAAGCGGGTCATCTCGGCATCGGTCGCCTTGCGTGCCTGGGCTTCCAGACGGTGATACAGGGCGACGACTTCCAGTGCGCGTGCGGTCAGTTGCGCGCCGCCGCCGCGGGCGCCGCCCTTGCTGGCCTCGACCAGCGGGCTTTTGAAGCAGTGGTTCATGGTGTCGACCAGGTGCCAGGCACGCTTGTAGCTCATGCCCAAGCTGCGGCCCGCAGCCGCGATCGAACCGGTGTCCCGGATGGCTTCGAGCAGTTGCACCTTGCCGGGGCCGAGCGCGATGTCGTCGCCGAGAATGAGGCGGAAGGCGAGGCGCGGTGTCATGGTGCAACGATGGCCGGGCGGATGCCCGGCAGCCGGGCGAAGCTGTCGCGCTTCACGGTTTCGATGAAATCGGCGACGTAGGCGCGTGTCGCGTCGGCCTCACGCACCGCGGCATAAAGCTCGGCCCACAGGCCGTGCTTGCCGATGCGGCGTGCGGCGACGTAGCCGCGTTCGAGATAGGGCGCGACTGCCCAGGCGGGCAGTGCGGCCAGCCCGCGGCGGCTGGCGACCAGTTGCAATATCGCCACCGTCAGCTGCGCCTCGCGGCGCGGCGGCTTGATCCCGACGGGGGCGAGCACGCGGCGGATCAGGTCGAGCCGGTCTTCCGGCACCGGGTAGGTGATCAGGGTGTGGTCGGCGAAGTCGCCCGGCGCCAGCCATTTCCTGGCGGCAAGCGGATGCGCCGGCGGCAGCAGCGCCAGCATCTCGAAGCCGAACAGCGGCGCATACGCGACGCCCGCACGCGGCACGCTGTCCGAGGTGACGACGAGGTCGGCGCGGCCGTCCAGCAGCAGCCCCACCGGGTCGGCCTGAAAGCCGCCCAGCAGATCGAGTTCCACCCCCGGCCAGACATCGCGGTAACGGTCCATCGCCGGCATCAGCCAGTCGTAGCAGGTGTGGCATTCCACCGCGATGCGCAATTCGCCGGCGTCGCCGTCCTTCAGCTTGGCGAGGTCGCGCAGTGCGGCGTCCGCCAGCGGTAGCGCGGCATGCGCCAGCGCCAGCAGGCGCCGTCCGGCGGCGCTGAGCTGCAGCGGGCGCACGCTGCGTTCGACCAGCGGCAGTTCCAGGGCTTCCTCCAGTGCCTTCAGCTGGTGCGACACCGCCGATTGCGTGAGATGCAGGCGCTCGGCGGCGGCCGTCAGCCCGCCGGTTTCCGCCACCGCCTGCAGCAGGCGCAGGTGGCGCAGTTCAATATGATGATTGTTCATGTGGTCAATGAAAAACATTCGTTTGTCTCATGGTATCCGCAGCGGCATCATGGCGTCCATCGTTCATTAGGAGAGCACACATGGCACTGGCACACGTACTGGGGGTTCCGCGCATCGGCCCGAACCGCGAACTGAAATTCGCGCAGGAAGCCTTCTGGCGCGGCGAGATCGACGCGGCCGCGCTCAACGCGGTCGCCAGCGGCATACGCCAGGCCAACTGGCAGCGGCAGCATGCGGCCGGACTGGACTTCGTCACGGTGGGGGATTTCGCGTTCTACGACCAGATGCTGAACCACGTCGCGCTGCTGGGTTGCGTGCCGGCGCGCTTCGGTTTCGGCGAGACGCTCGATCTTGCGCAGTATTTCCAGCTGGCGCGCGGCAACACCGCCTGCCATGCGATGGAAATGACCAAGTGGTTCGACACCAACTATCACTATCTGGTGCCCGAGCTCAAACCGGACAGCCGATTCTCGCTCGGCACCGACTGGCTGTTCGACGAAGTGGCGGAGGCGCAGACCGCCGGGTTCAACGCCAAGCCGGTGCTGATCGGCCCGCTCAGTTTCCTGTGGCTGGCCAAGGAAAAGGCCGCCGGCTTCGACCGCCTCGACCTGCTCGACCGGCTGCTGCCGGTCTACGCGCAGATTCTGGCGCGGCTGAAGGCGCAGGGAGTGGAATGGGTGCAGATCGACGAGCCGATTCTGAGCCTGGATTTGCCGTCCGCCTGGCGCGCCGCGTTCGAGCGCGCCTACCACCATCTGAATGCGGCGGGCATGAAGCTGCTGCTCGCCAGCTATTTCGGGCCGCTGCGCGAGAATCTGCTGGTGGCGTTGAAACTGCCGGTGGCCGGGGTGCACG
The DNA here is from genome assembly GCF_024708915.1 of Thiobacillus sp. Next base: position 5,139 of record NZ_JANJXQ010000085.1, on the reverse strand, counting down.
TCGATTGCGTGCGCGGCGGCGACGAACTGGCCCAGGTGATCGACTGGCTGCCCGCCACCAAGGTGCTGTCGGCAGGCGTGATCGACGGCCGCAATATCTGGAAGAGCGATCTGAATGCCGTATTCGAGCGCTTCGAAGGCCTGCATCTGCGCCTGGCCGACCGGCTCTGGCTTGCCCCCTCGTGCTCGCTGCTGCACGTGCCGGTGAGTCTGGCGGGGGAAGACCGGCTGGATGCGGAACTCAAGAGCTGGCTGGCGTTCGCCAACGAAAAAATCGCCGCGCTGGCCACGCTCAAAACCGCATTCAACGCGGGCCGCCCGGCGGCGGCCGCGGCGCTGTCCGAGCATGCCCGGGCGCTGGCTTCGCGCCATGCCTCGCAGCGCGTGCACGATGCGGCGGTGGCGGCGCGGATGGCCGCGCTGACGTCTTTGCACGATGCGCGCAACAACGCGTTCGCGGTGCGCCAGGCGCTGCAGCGCGAGCGCTTCAGGCTGCCGGCCTTCCCCACCACGACCATCGGCTCATTCCCGCAGACGGCGGAGATCCGCCATGCCCGCGCGCGCTTCAGGAAGGGCGAAATCGGCGCCGCCGACTACGCTGCCGCGATGCAGCGCGAGATCCGTCATGCCGTCGAAAAACAGGAGGCCCTGGGGATCGACGTCCTGGTGCACGGCGAAGCCGAGCGCAACGACATGGTCGAGTATTTCGGCGAGCAGCTGGCCGGCTTCGCGTTTTCGCAGAACGGCTGGGTGCAGTCCTACGGCAGCCGCTGCGTGAAACCGCCGCTCATCTACGGCGACGTGTCGCGCCCGCAGCCGATGACGGTGGGCTGGACGCGCTACGCGCAGTCGCTCACCGGGAAGCCGATGAAAGGCATGCTGACCGGCCCGGTGACGATGCTGCAATGGTCGTTCGTGCGCGACGACCAGCCGCGCGCGGCCACTGCCCTGCAGATTGCGCTGGCGCTGCGCGACGAGGTGGTCGACCTCGAGGCGGCCGGCATCGGCATCATCCAGATCGACGAGCCTGCCTACCGCGAAGGCCTGCCGCTCCGGCGCGCCGACTGGCCGGCCTATCTCGACTGGGCGAGCCGCGCCTTCCGCATCAGCGCATCCGGGGTGAACGACGCCACCCAGATCCACACCCACATGTGCTATTCGGAATTCAACGACATCCTGCCCGCGATTGCGGCGATGGATGCCGACGTCATCACCATCGAAACCAGCCGTTCTGACATGGAACTGTTGCGCGGCTTCGGCGATTTCGACTATCCCAACGAAATCGGCCCCGGCGTCTACGACATCCACAGCCCGCGCATTCCCGATGCCGCGGAAATGGTCCGTCTGCTGGAAAAGGCCGCGCAGGTGATCGCGCCCGAGAAACTCTGGGTCAACCCCGACTGCGGACTGAAAACGCGCGGCTGGGCTGAAACCGAGGCGGCGCTCTCGCAGATGGTGGCGGCGGCCCGAAGCCTGCGGCAGGCGCGCCGGCTGGAAGAGACGGCGCACTAAAAGGCTCCGCAGGCTTGCGCCTGCGGAGCATCCTGTTGAGCCGATGCGTCGTGCCTGTTTCACCGCCGTATGAGCCGGCCCTGTCCGGCCCGCGCGGCGCGGAACTTGCGCCTGCCTTTCTCGGTCCGGGTCGGGACTCGTTTAGAATCTTGCCACCTTGAAACCCGTTCCGTATTGCCTCCTGTTGTGCGCGCCGCTTGCGCTGCTGCCGTCGTGGGGCCATGCAGCCGAACTCGACCTGCCCGCGCGCGCCGGCGCCTTCTGGCGGCAGCCCGGCGCGCTGCCTGCAGCCGCTGCGGCCGCGCAAACCGGTGCCGTGCGCTTTGCCAGCCTGGCCGCGCTGACCGAGCATGCGCTGCGCGAACGCGCGGAATCGCGCGCCGCCTGGTTCGGCATCCAGGCCGAGGCGGCGCGGCTGGATGCCGCCGCGGCCGCCAACTGGCCCACGCTCACCGGCCAGTTCAACTTCACCCATAGCCGCGCGCTGTCGAGTTCGGGGGCGTCGGTGCCCGCGCTCCATCGCTACGGGCCCAGCCTCAGTCTGGCCTACGTGCTGGTCGACTTTGGCGCGCGCGCCGCCGGCATCGACGCCCAGCGTTATCAGCTCATCGCCAGCCTGCTGAACAACAACCGCACCCTGCAGGACACCGTCGCCGAGGTCGAGGCCGCCTACTTTGCGGTGCTGGCCGCACGCGCGCAGGAGGCCGCGCAGGCCCAGCAGGAGGCCGCCCTGCGCGCCAGCCTCGATGCGGTCGAGGTCAGGGTGCGCGGCGGCCTGGCGGCACGCGCCGACCAGTTGCGTGCGCGTGCCGCCCTGAGCGAGGCGCAACTCGCGCGCCAGACCGCCGAGCGCGATCACGCCAAGGCCATGGCCGCATTGAAGCAGGCCACCGGCATCGCGCAGACGCAAGTGCTGGAACTGGACTGGGAAACCGCGCTGCCCGATACGCTGACAGCCGGCACCCTGCTGGCCGATTTGCTGCACGAGGCGCAGCGCAACCGCCCCGACCTGCAAGCCTTGCAGGCCGCCGCGGCCAGCGCGCGTGCCGAGGCCGAACGTGCGCGCGCGGCGCGCTGGCCGAGCCTGTCGCTGGCCGCCAGCAGCGGCCGCACCTTTTTCCTCGAAGACGAGCGGACGCCATCCACCACTTACAGCGTCGGCCTGAATCTGTCCGTGCCGCTGTTCGACGGCGGCCGGCTGGCGGCGCAGGCGCGCGCCGCCGAACGCGACGCCGAACGGCTGCAGGCCGAGGCCGACGGCCAGCGCAACCAGGTGGCGCTGAGCGTGACCGAGGCGTACCACGATGTGCGCCACGCGCAGGAGCGGCGCGACGGCGTGGCGGTGCAGTTCGACAGCGCCAGCGAATCGGCGCGCGCCGCCGAGGCGCGCTACGCCGCCGGGATCGGCAGCCTGCTCGAACTGCTGACTGCGCAGGCCGACCTGGCGCGCGCCCGGCAAAGCGCCGCGCAGGCCGACGCCGACTGGCTGGCGGCCTTTTCCCGTTTGAATCATGCCCTGGGCCGTCTGCCCGCTGCCTCTACTGCGAACCTGCCATGAAACTCCGTATTCTTGTCGTCCTTGTCGTGCTGGCGCTGATTGCGGGCGTGGCGTATCGCATCCAGAACCAGGCGGGCGGCGACCGGCAGGCCGGCGGAGATCGCGCGCTCAGCGTGAAAACCGTGCCGGTGGCGGTGCGCGATTTCCCCCGGGTGATCGATCTGCCCGGCACCCTGGAAGCCGCCCATCAGGTCGCCATCGCCGCCCAGGCCAGCGGCAGTGTGCTGCAGCAGCATGTGCAGGAAGGCGACAGTGTGCGTGCCGGACAGCTTCTGTTCAGCCTGGATGCGCGGCCGGCGCAGGCGCGCATCGCGCAGAGCCAGGCAACGCTGACGGGTGCGCGCGCCGAAACCGCCGAGGCGGAAAAAAAGCGCGAGCGGCTGAGCCCGTTGCTGCAGTCGGGCTACATCAGCCGGCAGGAATTCGACGACGCGCAGCTGGCGCTGGACGCCGCCCGTGCCCGCGCCGGCAGCGCCCGCGCCGAACTGGAGTCGGCGCGGCTGGATGTCGCGTATGCGCAGATCCGCGCGCCGATTGCCGGGCGCGTCGGCCGCATCGTGGTGCGGCCGGGCAGCTTGGTGCAGGCGGGGGGCGAGCCGCTCACCACGCTCCTGGCCCCCGGAACGCTCGACGTGCGCGCCAGCGTGGCGCAGCAGGACTGGCCCGAACTGGCAGCGGCGCGCGCGCGCGGCAAGGTGACGGCCGGGATCGCGCTCGATGCGGACGCGTCGGTGCGGGCACAGGGCGAGCTCGTCTTCGTCGATGCGCAGGTCGACGCCGCCACCGGTGCCGTGCCGGTCAAGGTGCGGCTGACCATGGCGCCCCCCGCGCTGCTGTCGGGGCAGGGGGTGCGGGTGCGTCTGCTGCTGGGCATCGAGCCGAACGCCAAGGTGGTGCCGGAAGCGGCGCTGCAGCACGCGCAGGAAGGCAGCTATGTCTATGTGGTGCGCGGCGGTAAGGCCGTGGTGCAGCCAGTGAAGCTGATCCGCAGCCTCGACGGCGAGCATGTGGTGGAGGGCGAACTCGCCGCCGGCGAGCCGGTGCTGATCGAGATTCCGCAGCGGCTGAAGGCGGGCGGCGCGGTCAGGCTCGAAGGCGCCGGCGGATGAACCTGTCGCGGCTGTTCATCGAGCGCCCGGTCGCCACCCTGATGCTGGTTCTGGCGCTGGCGCTGTTCGGCGCGCTCGCCTACCGGATGCTGCCGGTAAACGACCTGCCGCAGGTCGATTTTCCGACGCTGCGCATCTCGGCGTCGTTGCCGGGCGCCAATCCGGAGACCATGGCCAACACCGTGGCGACGCCGCTGGAGCGGCAGCTGGCGACGGTGGCGGGAATCGAGTCGATGAGCTCGCAGTCGGGCCAGGGATCGACCAATATCACCCTGCAGTTCGAGCTCGATCGCGACATCGATGCCGCCGCGCAGGACGTGCAGACCGCGATCGCGCAGGCGGCGCGCAATCTGCCGCAGGGCATGGATCCGCCACAGCTGCGCAAGATCAACCCGGCCGATTCGCCGATTCTGTATCTGGCGCTGTCGGCCGAACGGCTGCCGCTGACCGAGCTCGACGCCATCGCCGATTCGCGCGTGGCGCAGCGCTTGTCCAGTCTGAGCGGCGTGGCGCAGGTGCTGGTATTCGGTTCGCAGAAATACGCACTGCGGCTGTATCTCGATCCCGCCAGGCTGCAACAGCGCGGGCTGACGTTCGCCGATGTGATCGAGGCGGTGCAGCGCGCCAACGCCAACCTGCCGTCCGGCATCCTCGACGGCGCCACCCGCGCCTACACGGTGAAGGCGCCGGTGGCGCTCGCCAACGCGGCGGATTTCGGCGACATCATCGTGGCCTATCACGACGGCACCGCGCTGCGCGTGAAAGACCTCGGGCGCGCGGTCGACAGCGTGGAAAACGACAAGGCGCGCACCTGGTACAACGGCACCCGCGCCATCGTGCTCGCGGTGCAGCGCCAGCCGGGCGCCAACACGGTCGAGGTCGCCGAGCGCATTCGCGCGCTGCTGCCGGACATCGAGGCCGAACTGCCCGACGGCGTCCGCCTGCAGGTGCACTCCGACCG
>NZ_JANJXQ010000021.1 GCF_024708915.1 Thiobacillus sp. | reverse complement strand
GCGATGATCACCGCCGGCGCGGGGGCGTTGTGGATCGCGGCGAGCGTCGACCCATCCGAGGCGACCTACGACTTCCGTCCGTGGCAGGTGGCGTACACGGTGATGGCGGCACTGATGGCGGTCGGCATCCTCACCACGCTGATCATCCGCGAGCCGGCGCATGCGGCGCCGCTGCCGCGCATCGCGGAACAAGGATTCGGCGCGTGGCTGGCGACGAGCTTCGTGCAGCCCTTCGTGGATTTCTTCGTGCGCTACAAGTGGCAGGCGCTGCTGATGCTGGCGCTGATCGCGGTCTACCGCATCTCCGACGTGGTGATGGGGGTGATGAGCAATCCCTTCTATCAGGAGATGGGTTTCACCAAGGACGAGGTCGCAACCGTGTCCAAGGTGTACGGCGTGATCATGACCATTGCGGGTGCGGGCCTGGGCGGCCTGCTGGTGATGCGCATGGGCGTGATGCGCACGCTGTTTCTCGGCGCGCTGCTGTCGGCGGCGACCAACCTGCTGTTCGTCTGGCTGGCCGGGCGCGGGCACGACGTCAGCGCGCTGGTGGTCACGGTGTCGGCCGACAACCTCTCCGCCGGCATCGCCTCCTCGGCGTTCGTGGCCTACCTCTCCAGTCTGGTGAATCAAGCCTATTCGGCCACGCAGTACGCGCTGTTCACCTCGGTGATGCTGCTGCTACCCAAGTTCATCGCGGGCTTTTCCGGCGAGTTCGTCGATGCGTTCGGCTGGGCGAATTTCTTCACCGGCACGGCGCTGATCGGGGTGCCGGTGCTGCTGCTGGTGTGGCTGGTGGGGCGGGGGAAGACTTAAAACCTTTTTTTCCGCGAAGGACGCGAAGGGGCGCGAAGAAAAAAACAAGGAAGGACAAGAAATGGATGAACTCGTGTTTCGGGAGGAGGTTTATGCGGTTGTTGGGGCGGCGATCGAGGTGCATCGCGAGTTGGGGCAGGATTTCTGGAGGCGGTGTATCAGGAAGCGCTGGAGCGAGAGTTTTTGCTTCGCGAGATTGCCTTCGAAGCACAACGCGAACTGATGATTCACTACAAAGGCCAGCCGCTCGGAAAAGGCTACGTCTGCGATCTCCTGTGTTTCGACAAAGTGCTGGTCGAACTCAAGGCGATGGACAAGCTGACAGGACGCGAGGAAGCCCAACTCATCAACTACCTCAAAGCCGCCGGTTTACCCGTAGGCCTGCTGATCAACTTTGGCTCCCACGGAAAACTTGAATGGCGACGCCTCGTAAAATCCCAATGATCTCTCTGGTTTTCCTTCGCGTCCCTTCGCGTACTTCGCGGATAAAAAAGGCGCTGGACAAGCTGACAGGAGGTGAAAAAGCCCAACTCATCAACTACCTCAAAGCCGCTGGCTTGCCAGTAGGCCTGCTGATCAACTTCGGCGCCCACGGTAAACTGGACTGGCGACGCCTCGTAAAATCCCGATGATTTCTCCCTGATTTTCCTTCGCGTCCCTTCGCGTACTTCGCGGATAAAAAAATGATCGAATTCTCCCTCCTCACCGCCCTGCTCGCCGGCCTGCTCGGCGGGGTGCATTGCGTCGGCATGTGCGGCGGCATCGTCGCGGCGTTTTCCTTCCGCGCCGACGGCAGCACGCCGCCGTTCAGGATGCATCTGGCCTACAACCTGGGGCGGGTATCGTCCTATGTGCTGTTCGGTGCGCTGGCCGGAGCGCTGGGCGCCACGCTCAAGCTGGCCGGATTCATGCCGGTGCAGACCGCGCTGTTCGTGCTGGCGCAGCTGGTGATGATCCTGCTCGGGCTGTATCTGGCTGGCTTCAATCAATGGGTGCTGGTGTTCGAGCGCGCCGGCGGCGCGCTGTGGAAGAAGGTGAAGCCGCTGTTCCAGAAACTGTTGCCGGTGAAATCGCTGCCGCAGGCGGTACTGGCGGGCATGGCCTGGGGCTGGCTGCCGTGCGGACTGGTCTACTCGGTGCTGGTGTCGGCGCTGGCGGCCGGCAGCGCCACCTCGGGTGCGGCGCTGATGCTGGCATTCGGTCTCGGCACCCTGCCGAACCTGCTGGGCATGGGGCTGTTCGCGCGGCAGCTCCAGCCTTTCATGCAGCAACTCTGGGTGCGCCGCGCCGCCGGTCTGACGGTGGCGGGCTTCGGCGCGTGGGGGCTGCTGACGCTGATCCATTCGGCCGTCTCGAACCCCTGAACGGGCACCGATACGCAAAAAAACAGCCCCGGCTGGCGGGGCTGCGGGGTAGTCGGGCTTACTTGTAGAACTTCTGCTCGAACACCATTTCATGCTTGGGCTCGCCCGCCACTTCGACGCTGGCGGTGAATTTCAGGGTGTCCGGCGGGGAGACACGGAATTCGCCAAGATAGTAAATGGCGGTGCCTTCCTTGATTTCGCGCATGGTCACGTGGCCCAGCTGCTGGTTGAGATTGGTGGCATAGACGGCGATCTTGGCCGGAACCGGCGTCGGCACGCCGACCTTGTTCTGCTTCAGCACCGACATCGTCACCAGGCCGCGTGTCTTGCTGCGCTCGATCTTGTAGGCGCGCGCGACCTCGGGCAACAGCTCGTCGGTGGTGAGTGCGTTGTAGTGAATTTCCAGCGGGCCGAATTTCTGCGAGATTTCGGCATGGGCGGCAACGGCGATGGAACTCAGGCACAGGGCGGCAAGCAGACGTTTCATGGCGACTCTCCTCTTATCGTGGGCGATGCTATCCGAATTGTAGGCGTTTATTGAAACGTGGCGAGCCAGGCGGTCAGGTCGTCGAGCGCACGGCTGACGGCCAGGTTGGAGGCCTCGGCGGCGCCGGCGGCGTCGTAGCTCGGCACCGGCACCTGCTGCTCGAAGACGCGCCGCCCCAGCAGCTTGCGCTGCTTCAGATCGACCAGTTCGGCGCGCAGCGCCAGCCGCACCTGCCCCGGCTCGCTGGCGGCATCGTGGTAGAACTCGATCAATACCGTATCCAGCAGCACATCGCCGCGCACATAACCGCCGGCGGCGCTGACCTGCCAGGCGCCCTGGCGGTCGAGCCGCGCGCGCATGAGGTCGGCAAAGCGCTTGCCGGGGCGCTCGGTCCAGCGCGCGTACTGGTATTGGCCGCGGGTGCCGGCGCTGCGGCTGAATACCAGCTGGTCGGTGTCGTAAAAGCTGCCGGTGGTGGTGTCGAGCACCAGCAGGGTAGGAACGGCACCGCCGCGAACGGGGGCGGCAACGGGCGCAGGAGCAGGGTCGGCCAGCACGTAATACACCATCGCAGGGGCATTGGGCTGCTCGCCGAAATTGACGCAGCCCGTCAGGGTGAGGGCGAGCATAGCCGGCGCGAGGAGTCTTTTCATGGCAGTTTTTCTCCGGGGCCGAGCTGCTGCTGGCCCGGGCCGAACAGGATGGTGCGCGGGTTGGACAGGCGCTGCCCGGCGGTGGTCAGCACGTCGGCGCTGGTGCGCACATCGCGGCTGACATTGGTCATTTCCAGCGTGCCGGTTTCGGTGAGCTGCTGGATTTGTCCGGAAATCAGGCTGGCGTCGCGTTGCAGCTTTTCCATCGCGACCCTGGCTTCTTTCAATGCGTCCTCGGCGCTGTTGCCGACACCGACGATGCTGCCTTCGGCCCGGGTGGCGGCCTGGCCGATGCTGGCGCCAGCGAAGCGGAATTCGTCGGTGGCGTCGCGGATGCCCTGTACCACGGCGTCGAGACCCTGCTTGTTGGCGGCGAGATGGCCGGACAGCTCGTTGAGGTTGGCGAGCGTCTGGCTGATGGCATGCTGGTTGTCTTCCGACAGCAGCGTGTTCATTTTTTCCAGCACCTGCGCACCGTTGAGCGCCAGCCGCGAGATGGCGGTGGCGACCTTGTCGAGATCGGAGCTGCCCTCGGCGATGACCGGGTAGCGCCCGTCCCGGGGAAGCTCGCTCAGCAGGGCACTGTCGCTCGGGCCATTGTTGATTTCGACGGCGGCGATACCGGTGACCAGATTGCGCTTGATGTAAGCCGCGGCGCCCGTGTGTACCGGTACGCCCTCGTCGATGCGCGCAATGACGCTGACGGCCTCGTCGTCGCCCTGAACAAAACGGTAGCTGTCGACCACGCCCACTTTGATGCCGCGCATTTTTACCGGGCTGCCGACCGCCAGGCCGTCGAGCGACTGCTGCTTGAAATAAATGGTGTAGGTCTGGTACGCAATCTGATCCGCCGCCCCCACCAACCACACGATGGCCAGCGCCATCAGCGCGATCACTGCCAGCACCAGCGTGCCGACCAGGGTGTAGCGTCCTTCAGTTTCCATGCGCGGTTTCTCCATTCGGCGCCCGTGCGGCGAAGTAGTCGCGCAGCCACGGATCGTCGATATGCTTCAGTTCGGCCAGCGTTCCGCTGCCGAGCACGCGGCCATCCGACAGCACGATGACGCGATCGATAATCGAAAACAGTGTATCCAAGTCGTGGGTGACAAGGAATACGGTGAGCCCGAGGCTGTCGGCCAGCAGCCGGATCAGCGAGTCGAACGCGCGCGCCGAAATCGGGTCGAGGCCGGACGTCGGCTCGTCGAGGAACAGCAATTCCGGGTCGAGCGCCAGTGCGCGCGCCAGCGCCACCCGCTTGCGCATGCCGCCCGACAGCTCGCTCGGGCGTTTGCCGGCGGCGTCCGCCGGCAATCCGGCCAGCGCCAGCTTCAGCCGCGCCAGCCGGCGGCAGGTGGCGTGCGGCAGGTCGGTATGCTCGAACAGCGGGGTGGCGACGTTGTCCTCCACACTGAGGGAGGAGAACAGCGCACCATCCTGGAACAGCACGCCGAAGCGCCGGCGCAGCGCATTCATCTGCGCGGGCGTCGCATCCCACACCGATTGTCCGAACAGCTCGATGCGTCCCGCCTGCGGCCGCAACAGACCGATGATCTCGCGCAGCAATACCGATTTTCCGGTGCCGCTGCCGCCGATCAGCGCGACCACTTCGCCGCGCGCCACCGACAGGCTGAGGCCGCGATGGATGCTGTGTCCGCCCAGCGTGGTGGAGACATCGCGGACGTCGATGACCGGTTCTTCGTCCATCAGATTTCCAGCTTCACGAACATGATGGCGAAAATGGCGTTGAGGATGATGATGGCGACCAGGCTCTGTACCACGGTCGACGTGGTGTGGGCACCGACGCTGCGCGCGTCGCGGGTCACCGAGAGCCCCATGCGGCAGGCGATCAGCCCGATGAAGATGGCGAACACCGGCGCCTTGCCCAGCCCGACCAGCAGCGTCTTCAGCAGCAGCACCTCGGCCATCCGGTCCATGAACATGGCATACGAGATGTCGAGCTGCGCCTTGGTCACCAGCATGCCGCCCGCGAGGCCCGCGATGTCGCCGACGAACACCAGCAGCGGCAGCGCGATCAGCAGGGCGAGGATGCGCGGGACCACCAGCACCGCGAGCGGCGACAGGCCGAGCGTGGTGATGGCGTCGATTTCCTCGGTGACCTTCATGGTGCCGATCTGCGCGGTGATGGCGGCGCCGGTGCGCCCGGCCACCAGGACGGCGACGATGACCGGGGACACCTCGCGCAAGATCGCCAGCAACAGGCCGTCGACGACGAAGATGCTGGCGCCGTATTGCTGGGCCTGCGAGCCGAGCAGGTAGGCGAACACCACGCCCAGGAGAAAAAGCATGCCGGCGACGATGGGGATCGCGCCGACGAAGATGTCACGCACCTGGGCGCCGAATTCGAGCCAGCGCCAGCGGCCCGGACGTGCGGCCAGCGCCGCCAGCTCGAGGAAGAGGCGGCCGATGAAGTCGAGCAGGCCGACGAGGTGCCCCCACAGCACGAGGGCGCCGCGCCCGGCGAACTCGAACACGCCTTCACGGCGCAGCGCGGGCGTGGCCGCCGTCGCCGCCCAGTTGCGGTCCACCAGCTCGATCATCGCCCGGTGCCGCGGCTGGAAGGCGCGCAGCTCCGGCAGCGGCCCGGTCGCCTGCGGGCGGACCGCGCTGAGCAGCAGCCAGGCGCCGTTGGTGTCGAGGCGGGTGATGCCGGCGCCGTCCAGGACGCGCACCCGCCTGCCGGCAAGCTCGGGCAGCGCCGGCGCGGAACCGGCGTCCCAGTCGCCGCGCACGATCAGCGCGCCCTCGGCTTCGTCGAAGTGCGCGCTGGCTGCCGTCATGCGAGGTTGAGCGGGTTGTCGGGATCGATTCCCGGCATGAAGGGCAGGCCGCGCTCGCGGTGGGTGACCTGGTAGACGCAGCCGATCCAGTTGCCGACCACACCCTCGGCGGTGTCGTGCCAGGTGTTGTCGAGCAGCGGCAGCAGCAGCGGCTCGGGGAAGGCGAGCGTCTCGCCGGCCAGGGTGCGGTGGGCGTATTCGGCGAGCAGCGCCTGTGCCTGGCGGTTGAAGTAGCGCCGCGGGAACGGCGGGAACTCGGGCAGCTTGCCGGACGCCGCGAGCAGCAGGTCGCGCTTGTACTCCTTCAAGAGCGACACCGTGTCGTACTCGGGATGACCCTGGAAGAACACGGTCCGCAGGCCGTCGTGGGAAACCGCGAGGTGCACGCCGGCCTCGGCGCTCTCGGCCAGCACCCTGACGCCGGCCGCCTCGAACTGCGCGCGCGAGACGTCGTTCCAGCGCGAGTGCGGCACGTCGAAGCGCGTGTTGACGTCGCCCACCAGCGGGTGGCGCAAGTCGGTGACGCGGTGTTCGAACACCCCCCAGATCTTGGCGGGCTGCTTCACCCGCGTCTGGCCGTGGCGGAACTGCATCACCGCGTGGGTGGCGAGGCAGGAGCACAGGGTCGAGGTGACGTTGTCCCAGGCCCAGTCGATCACCTCGATCAGCGGCTCCCAGAAGGGCTCGTCGGCGAGGTTGGGGTGGCTGACGTTGGCGCCGGTAATGATGAGCGCGTCGAGCCCCGCCTCGCGGATGGCGTCGAAGCTCTCGTAGTACTGCGCGATGTGCGCCCGCGCCTTGTCGCCGCGCGGCAGCGTCGGCAGCGTGAAGGGGTGCATGTAGAACTGCGCGATCGGGTTCGACTCGCCGACCAGGCGGTAGAACTGGCGTTCGGTCGCCTCGATCGCCGCGTCCGGCATCATGTTGAGGAGCCCGACGTGCAGCTCGCGGATTTCCTGCCCGGCCGCGCGCTCGGTCGACAGCACCGTGATGCCGTCCCGGCGCAGGCGCTCGAAGGTGGGCAGGGCGTTATGCGCGACCAGCGGCATTCCGCCCCCCTGACCCCTGGCCCCTGAATCCTGATCCCTGCGCTCCTTCCCCTGGCGCCTTCCTCGCGATCGCGGTCTCCAGCAGCGCGAGGAAGTCGCGCTCGTCGCGCACCTGCGCCACTTCCTGCGACGTCACCGTGTAGCCGTGCGGCTGCGCGATCGCCTCGTAGCGCGGAATGCGCGAATGGAACAGGCGCGGGAACACCCACCGCGCGAAGTCGTCGGGCTCGACCTGCGCGACGTATTCGAGTCCCTTTTCCGCGAGGTAGACCGGCAGATGCTCGGCGAGGAAGGCCGGCCTGAAGTACAGCGGCTTGGGGTCGGACTGCGCGCGGCGGATCAGCGTCTCCTCCTCCTCGCGCGTCGTGGTCTGGATGTAGAGGATGAGCGTGTGCTCGGCCAGCAGCTCGATCACGCCGGGCGCGTCGAGCTCGCACAGGCTGCCGCCGACGTCGTTGACGAAATGCGGGTAGCCGTAGATCTCCTGCCCCTTGCGGATGAACTCGGGGACGTCCTTCATCGCGGCGATCTCGGCGTCGCGGTAGCCGGCCTGGCGGCGGCTGAACTCGTCGAGCGAAAGCCCGCCCCACTCGGGCCCGCCGAGCTTGCCGACGAAGGTGAGCACGGGGCCGAGATCGTGGATCTTGATGTTGTTCTTGATGTCGATCCAGTCGTTGCGCAGGAGGTCGCGCAGGAAGGGCACCTGCATCGCCTGCTGCTTGATGAGGTCGAGGATGGGCTCGTCGAGGTAGCGGGTGCCGATGCGGTAGTCGCCGGAATAGTGGAACCAGTCGTGGCCGCGCAGCATGGTCGAGATGTGCGTCTTGCCGACACCGGACATGCCGAGCAGGGTGACGCGCTTGGTCGGCCAGGCGCGGAAGGATTCGGGCGTGAAGTGCATGGGGCCGGTTTTCGTGTGGTCAGCGCGAAGCCTACCGAAAAGCCACGCAATTAAAAAGCAGGCGCGGCGCCGCTTGCTCCGCATCGCCGCGGGTCTACAGTGGACGGAGAGGCACCTCGGTTCGAGGGAATGGCCATGAACACCTGGATGGCAGCGGGACTCTTCATGATAGGCATGATGGGAAGCGGGCTGGCGCAGGACGCCGGATCGATCAGGCTGCCACCCCCTGAGACGGCGGGCGGCATGCCGTTGATGCAGGCGCTGCAGGCGCGGCGGTCGTCGCGCGAATTCGCGGGCCGGCCGCTTCCGCCGCAGCTGCTGTCGAATCTCCTGTGGGCGGCGAACGGCGTGAACCGGCCGGATTCGGGCAAGCGCACCGCGCCGTCGGCGCGCGACTGGCGCGAGATCGACGTCTACGTGACGACCGCGGAGGCAGCCTATCGCTACGACCCGGCGACGCACACGCTCACGCAGGTGGCCACAGGCGACCTGCGCCGCCTGACCGGGGTGCAGGACTTCGTCGCGACCGCCCCGATGAACCTGGTGTACGTGGCGGACCTCGACCGCACGAGCGACGACGACGCGCCCGAGCGGAAGGCGCGCTTCGTCGCCGCCGACGCCGGCTTCATCGCCCAGAACGTCTACCTCTTCTGCGCCTCGGCGGGGCTCGCCACGGTCGTGCGCGGCCTCGTCGACCCCGTGGCGCTGGGGAAGGCGCTCCGGCTCGGCCCCCGCCAGCAGGTCGTCCTCGCGCAATCGGTGGGCTACCCGGCCGGCGGCCGCTAGCGCGGCGTCGCGCATGCCCAAGCTCGCGCTCATCGAGTCCGAGGCGATGCGGCGCCTCGCCCGCATGCCCGAGGCCCGGCGGCGCGCCCTACAGCAGTCGCTGGTCGAGTTGTGCGATGGGCGCTGGGTGGAAATCCGGGGTCCGGAACCCGCCGCCCCGCTGGCGCATGCCCTGTGGTCGGTCGCGCCCCCGCGCGCCGACCTGCTGGCGGACCTCGCCGCGGCCGGCGACGCCCGGCTGGACGCGCTGCTTGGCCGCCACACCGCGCAGGGATTCGCCCTGCTCGCGCTGGCGGAGGTCGAGCGCGGCGACGCCGAAGGCATCCGCCTCGCCCATGCCCCCAGGATGCTGTTCGACACCCCCGCAGCCGGCGCCCGCTACGCGGATGCGGTCGCGGCAAGCCTGCGCGGCGCGGCGCACCCGCTGCACCGGCACGCCGGAAAGCCGCCGCTGTGGCAGGCGCTCGCCTGCCTGGCGGCCCGCTGCGGGCGCACCGACCTCGCCGCGGTGCGGGCAGCGATCGGCGTGCTGACATCCAGCCCCGCCGCCGATGCGGCTGCCGATCCGCAACTCGAGGCCCTGCGCCGCAGCCTCGACGAGGCCGGCGTGCGTTTTCTGGGCATCGATGACGACCACGTGAACCTCGCGATCCACGGCCATGTCCACGCACCCGCGCGCATGCGGCAGCTCGTCGAGACGCTGGGCGAAATCCGCCAGGCCTGGCTGGCCTGAGGGGGGCGAGCCGCTACCTGTCGAAGCGCGACCGGGCGACCGCCTCGCGGATCGCGTCCTTCGCCATGCCGACTCCCGCCTTCAGGTCCTGCCAGGCCTCGTCGCCGGCATCGGGCAGCGACGCCAGCCGGTCGCGCGCCTGATCCTGCCGGGTGCGCAACTGGGCGACCTGCTTGCGGTACTCGTCGCGGACGTCGGCCTGGGCGTGCTCGGCTGGGCCTGCAGTTCCTGGTTGTGGCGGCGCGATTCCACCAGCATCTGGGTGCGCAGGGTCAGGGCGTACACGACGAAGAGCACGACCAGAAACAGCATGGCGCCGAGCAGGATCACGCCGAGCGGGCCTTCGACGCTGAAGGCGATGAAGGAGAGCGTGGCGGGCGCGCTGAGGACCGACCAGTTCACCAGGGTGAACACGGCGAGCAGCAGCAGGGCGACCAGGATCGCCGCGGCGAGGAAATTCATCCTGTTCCTTTCGGGTTGTCGAATGCCTTCATCATAGACGCCCGGGCAAGGAAGCCGGGCGCGGCCCGGCGGCGCATAATGCGCGCTTTGCCCCCGGATACGCCCATGAACGCGCCCCGCCTGCCCGTGCTTTCCCTGCTCGAAACGCGCATCCTCGGCGTGCTCTGCGAGAAGCAGCGCACCGTGCCCGACACCTACCCGCTGTCGCTCAACGCCCTGGTGGCGGGCTGCAACCAGAAGACGAGCCGCCATCCCGTCATCGAGACGAGCGAGGCCAAGGTGGCGGCTGCCGTCGACAGCCTCAAGGGGCCGACGCTGGTCATCGAGTCGAGCGGCGGCCGCGTGCCGCGCTATGCCCACAACATGGAAAAGGCGCTGCAGCTGCCGTCGCAGTCGGTCGCGCTGCTCGCCGTGCTGATGCTGCGCGGACCGCAAACCGCCGGCGAGCTGCGCATCAACTGCGAGCGCCTGCACCGGTTCGCCGACATCTCCGCGGTCGAGTCCTTCCTGCACGAGCTCGCCGCGCGCCCCGAGGGCGCCCTGGTCGCCGAGCTGCCGCGCCAGCCCGGCGCGCGCGAGAACCGCTGGGCGCACCTGCTTTCCGGCACGCCCGCGCTCGACGAGGTGATGGCGACGCCTGCGGCGGCCGAGCCCGGCGCCGACGTGACCGTCGGCGAGATCGCCGCGCTCAAGGCCAACGTGGCTCGGCTGGAGACCGAGGTCGACGCGCTCAAGGCGCAGATGGCGGCGCTGCAACGCGAGCTCGGGCTCGCGACCTGAGGGCGGCGTCACCCCCGGGTCCCGGCGCCACGGCCGTGCTGGTGCACGCGGGCCGGGCGTCTATATTTCAGAGCATGTTCGATCCGACACGCAGCCTGATCGGCGCCACCTTCGCGGGCGGGGCCGCGTGCGCCGGGGAAAGGGGCATGACCATGGAACTGAGCTCGAACGCGTTCACCCACAATGGCGACATTCCCGGCCGGCACACCTGCGAGGGCGCCGACCAGTCCCCGCCGCTGGCGTGGTCGGGACTGCCAGCCGGAACGAAGAGCCTGGCGCTGATCGTCGACGACCCCGACGCCCCCGACCCCGCCGCGCCGAAGATGACCTGGGTGCACTGGGTGTTGTACAACCTGCCGCCCGGCACACCGGGGCTCGCGGCCGGGCAGTCGCGCCCGCAGGACCTGCCACCCGGCACCCGCGAGGGCCTCAACGACTGGCAACGCACCGGATACGGCGGCCCCTGCCCGCCGGTCGGCCGGCACCGCTACGTCCACAAGCTTTACGCCCTCGACACCGCGCTGCCGGCCCTGCAGCCGCCGACCAAGGCCGCGCTCGAAAAGGCGATGCAGGGGCACGTCCTGGGGAAGGCCGAACTGGTCGGGTACTACCAGAAGAAGAAGTAGGCCCGCCATGCGTGCGATCGCGCAATCCGCCGTCCTCGCCGCCTGCCTCGCAGCGGCCGGCCCGCCCTGCGCCACCGCCGACCCGCCGGCCGAACGCGCGAGCGTCGGCGCCGACGGCGTGCAGCGCGCACGGATCGAAGGCGGGTCGTACTTCTTCAGGCCCGAGCGGGTGACCGTGAAGGCGAACGTGCCGGTCGAACTGACGATCAGCGTGGAGCGCGGGCTGGCCCCCCACAGCTTCGTGATCCAGGCCCCCGAGGCGGGGATCGACATCGACGAAAGCCTGTCGAGCACGCCCAAGACCATCCGCTTCACGCCCACCACCGCCGGCAGCTATCCGTTCTACTGCCGCAACCGGCTGCTGTTCCTGGAGAGCCACCGCGAGAAGGGGATGGCAGGGGTGCTCGTGGTGGAGTAGCGATGCTGGCCGCGCTGGCGCTGGCCGCCCTCGCCGCAAGCCGCCCGGCGCCGCTCGCCGACGCCGTCGAGCACTACCGCACGGTCGAGTCCTACCGCGTCACCCTGCACACCGTCCGTCCCGACGGCGAGGAACATCTCCGCTATTACTACAGGAAGCCGGGGTTCGTCCGCATCGAGTTCGTCCGCCCGCACGCGGGCGCCGTGCTGGTCTACAGCCCGCTCACCCGGCGGGTGCGCCTGTGGCCGTTCGGCGTCGGCCGCTTCCCGGAGCTCGACTTGAGCCCGCGCAATCCCCTGGTGCGCGGCGTCGGGGGCCAGACCGTCGACCGCTCGGACGTGGGCGCCTTGTTCGAACATGTCGGCGCGCTGCTGGAGGCGGGGCACGCGGAGGCGCCCGACGAGACAAGCGTCGACGCTCGCCCCGCGCTGCGCCTGGTGGTGAGCGGCGCGCCGGGGCAGACGATCGCCGGCGTGCACCAATACGAACTGTGGCTCGACCCGGCGACCCGGTTCCCGCTGAGGGTGATCAGCCGCGACCCGGCGGGTGCCGTGATCGAGACTGTCACGTTCGACGCGCTGGAAATCGACGTGCCGCTCGCGCACACCCTCTTCGATCCGCCGCACGACTGATGGAATACCACCTGGTCACGCTCTGGTGCATCGAGGCGCCGCTCGAGCAGGTGTGCGACGCCATCTCCGATTCGCTCAGCTGGCCGCGCTGGTGGCGCAGCGTGGAGCGCGTCGACGAGCTCGCCCCCGGCGACGCCCGCGGCATCGGCAGCGTGCGCCGCTACACCTGGCGCGGCCGCCTGCCGTATCGGCTCACGTTCGACATCCGCGTGGTCGACGCCGAGCGTCTGGCCTGGGTCGAGGGCACCGCGAGCGGCGACCTCCAGGGCCGCGGCCGCTGGAGCTTCTCGACCGACGGCCGGGTGACCCGCGCGCGCTTCGACTGGCAGGTCCGCACCACGACCGCCTGGATGAACCTGGCCGGGCCGCTCGCGCGCCCCCTCTTCAGGTGGAACCACGACGGCATCATGCGCTGCGGCGGCGAAGCGCTGGCGCGCACGCTCGACGCCCGCCTGGCCGGCGACGTCGTCTGCTTCGAGGCGC
>NZ_JANJXQ010000292.1 GCF_024708915.1 Thiobacillus sp. | reverse complement strand
ACCACAGCACGCCACCCAGGCCGAGCGCGGCGAGACCGCCGCCCCAATACATCGGGTTGGCGAGCAGAGGGTCATACCAGTTTGCGGCCGGTTCGGGACTGGCCGCAGGCGCCTCGACGGCCGCAGCGACCGGCTTGGGTGCGGGCTGGGCCGTAGCCGGTGCAGCAGGCGCCTCGCTTTGCGTCTTCTCCTGCATTTCGACCAGCTTCTGCATGTCCTGGATCTGCTTTTCCAGTACAGCCACGCGCTGATCCGATTCCTGCAGCGCCTTGTCGCGTGCGGTCGCATCCTCTTCCTGGGCGCGCAATTTTTCCTGCAGGACGCGGGTTTCGTCGGCCTTGCCGGCGGCGGCGGGCGGCGCAAGTTTGGACAGTTTCAGCACGTCTTGCTGGGCTTCGGGCGCCGGTTTGGCGCGATCTTCCACTTGGGGAGTAATCTTGCCGCTGCTGGCCTGACCCGGCGCCGCTTTGGCCTCCGGGGCAGCGCTCACAATCCCGGCCAGTTTCTGCCGGTAGGCACGCCAGTCATCGGCCTGCAATTTGAGTTCGCGCACTGCTTCCTTTTGCGGAATGGCCGCCACTTTTTCAGCCGATGGCACGTTCAGTGTCGTGCCGGCTCTCAGGCGATTCATGTTGCCGTTGAAAGCCTGAGTGTTCTCGCGGTAGAGACCCAGCAGGGTCTGCTCCAGACTCACCTCTCCCGGACGCACCTGGCTGGCAATTTTAACCAGGGTGTCGCCGCGCTTCACTGCCACGCGGTCTGGGGCGGCAGCTGACGATTGAGGAGCAGGCTGCGGCTTGCCTGCAGCCGCCGGTGCCGGCATGGCCTGGCTTTGCATGGCCGGTGCGGGCGTGGGCCCGGCAACAGGCGTCTGGGCCGGGGTAACCGCCACCGGGGCCACTTTTTGTGCGCCGCCCATGCCGGGCGGATCGAGCAACATGGTGTATTCACGCACCAGCCGCCCCGAGGCCCAGCTCAATTCGATCAGCATGTCGATGAAAGGATCATTCACCGGACGGCTGGAAGTCACTTTCAGCACGGCCTTGCCATTGGGCTTTTTCTCGACCGCAAAACGCAGGGAAGACAATACCGGGGCGAATTCGACGCGCGCATCGCGAAACGCCTGGTCGGAAGCGAGGCTGGCCGACAGGCTGTCGAGTTCGGCCTTGTCGGCTGCGAGAAGTTCGATCT